>JAHDEE010000005.1:0-23317 GCA_020629005.1 Chitinophagales bacterium | reverse complement strand
AGGAATCGGCGGTTCCATTGCCAGGCATTCTGCTTCTCACCAGCTAAGAAGGCCTTTAGGGCTCGCAACTGATAAAAGTGCAGCTTAGCACTTGAACTTAGTGCCAAAGACTCATCGTCAAGCAGAGGATCTTGTAACCAGGCATCGAACAGCTCTAGATCTTCCGCACTCCTGGCTTGGATCTTTTGAAAGTGAAACTTGTAGATTTTGCTGAACAAAAGCCAATAGGCCCTCAGGTTCCTGTGCTGCCTTTCCCTCTCTTGCTGCTCCTCTTCCAGCTGATTCATATCAGCGAACCCGGTTTGTAAATAATTCTGCTGAGAAATTATTCTACGACGCCACAGGTAATATTCCCCGTACAAAGCAAACTGCTCGTAATTATCGATCAACCTTTTTGATTTTTCCAACAGTTTCACAGCTTGTTTGACAAAGCGCTTTTCCAATAACAGGCTCACTTTAAAAAAGCACTGTCTAATCTGCTCGCTTACTCGACCTTCTCGATGATAAGAACAGAGGGTGCGTAGTAAAGATGCTTCCAGCTGCTTTTTTGCCACCGGTAGATACTGCAGAAACCTGGATCCATCAAGCTCATGCTTTAACTCGGCATCGTTGACCAGATTTCTTCCTGCAATAGCCTCAAACAATCGCCTGGATTTGGAATCGTGCTTCTGCTTCGCAATATCAATGGAAATATAGCGCAGCTCACCAGAATCCAAACTTCTCACCAATTCGTAAACAAAAGTACTTTGCGGCTTCATTATTCAACTTATACTACTGACTGCCAATAACTTGATGGCCAAACATGCAATTTCAGAACTTTAATTTACCACAAAATATTGACTTCCGATGCTTAGCATTTTACACGTACTTTGACATATCAAAAAACAGCACCCATGAGATATCTAGCGACCTTGATTCTATGTCTTTTCCTTTGCTCCGAAAGCTCGGCAGCAGAATGGCAAAACATCAGTACAACATCCAGGATCAATGACATTTTGGTACAAAACGACATCTTTTATATCGCCTCAGACGGTGGTCTCGCTATCTACAATGATATAAGCGGAGAACTCGAGCATCTGACGAAATCAGATGGGCTGCCCTCAAATGCCGTAGAAGATGTGGAGTTTGATCAAGATGGCAACCTCTGGATCGGCACCTATGACAATGGCCTGGCAATGAAAACAGGACAATCGTGGGAGCAGATCACAATACCTGAAGCAGGATTCCTATACTGCATCCACTTCGACCAATCAGGTGTTTTGTGGGTTGGAGCAGAACTTGGCGTTTTTAAGCGGGATGGTACTCAATGGATTCACTATGCCGCTCCCGCCTGGGATATTGTTGAAACACCGGATGGAACGGTCTGGGCAGCCAGCATACAGCCTTTCAGACCTGGCATCGACGAGTTACCTTCTTTCGAAGAACCTCTGGAAGGGGGTTGCCCGGTATCTGCATATCAAACCGGACGAATCGGATACACTAAAGACGGTGACATTTTATTCGCAAACGGGAATTCAGAATTGGCGAGATTATCTGATGGTGAATGGATAATCGAAGACTTGCAGGACCTAACAGAATTTACTCCCAGTATAACGGACATCTTCAGCTCACAAGAACAGGCACTGATATATGTTTCTGGTGAAGGAATCATCAAATTTGAAGACGGCGAATGGACCGACATTACGGTGCCGGCCTTAAGTACTCCGTCCTACAAAGAGGCCGTCACCCTTACTAATGATGGACGTCTTGTAGTCGCCCGGAGAGGAGAACTCACTATTCAAACCGGAGATACATTTAGATCGATCGACATTAGATCATTTGGCTTGCAATTCAATAATGACATCAACTTCATAGAGCTGGCAAATGGCCAGGTGGGCATCTACAGTGATACACATTATACTGAACCGCTGCGGTTCATCGATCCCAATACACTTGAAACCAAGCCCACCGATCTTGCCAACTTTGATTTCCATGACAACAATCACGTATTGATCAATGACGAGTCGGGAAATAGGACGGCCTATTTGGATCGAAACAGTGGAATAATTCACTTCACTGATCACGCTCAACAGCTCTATTCTCCTCAGGTATACATTGCACTCACAGCATGTTATCATGGACTGATCGATTCCGCAGGCAATTATTGGTTCGCTACACCCTCAGGTTTGTACAAAATAACCTCATCTGATATTCTATTATTCGACAACAATAACACCGAGTTTGTAACTAACAAGTTTGCCCATTTGAAAGAAGATCCTTCAGGTAGAATATGGGCGATCAGTGCACCTGTGGATGACTATTATCACTTTAATCTGGGCATTTATGAAGATGGAAACTGGACCTTCTTTCCCGGTACCGAAAACCCAATGATCGATCAACGCATTACCAACCTGGACTTTGACGAAGAGGGAATTCTCTGGTATGGAAGTAACAACACCGGTCTGTTTAGTTTTGACGGCGAAACCTGGACGAACTACAATACCAGCAACTCCAACATTCCCACCACTCATCTCTACGACGTGGCTTGCGCTAATGGAAAGCTCTATATCGCCTCTACCAGTGGCTTCCTGATAGCAGAAGATGGGCAGTTTACCAGCTATGACTCCAGCAACAGCCCAATGACTTTTGACTATCCAGCCAATTTAGTGGTAGATGTTAACGAAAACATCTGGGTCCAGCCACAAAGTTATTTGAAAGGAGGGATTCTTTACAAGGAAAATGAAGTAGCAATGCCGGTAGGGCTTCAAGAAATAGAACAGGACGATCTCTTCGACTTCTATCCCAATCCAGCCGCTGTCCAGATTACTCTGAAGCTTGATTCACCAGGATCTTATCAGATTACTCTTCGTGATGCGTCCGGAAGAATAGTGTTGGATTTTAACAATGACTTGTGTTCTCAACTGAGCATTCCTCTATACAATTTTGCAAGCGGAATCTACTACTTGAGTTTGTCCGATCACGAGCGCACGCGCACTAAGCAACTGATCAAGTTCTAAAGGACTAGTGCTGCGTAAACAAAGTATGTGACACCTTTAAGGAGCTTATCTTTTTGTCAGCCTAGGCGCGAGGATGGAGCATAGCCTTAGCTACGTGACTGACGAGCAACGAAGGATGACAGAAATAGAAACCCTTAAAGGTGTTGTGTACTTCGTTTGTGTAGCATTTATCTTGAGACTTATCCGGCGAATATTGCTATTCCTTAACATGGGCAGGCCAAATTGGCCTGCCCTTTGTGCATTTACTGCTACTTTCTATTTTAGATCTCATTAAACTAAAGCAAACAATCATACTATGGAAAACGTAGCCGGAATCTTATTTGGTCTCATTTACCTCGCTGTCTTGATCTTAGCCGTAGCGGGAATGTGGAAGACCTTCGAAAAAGCAGGAGAGCCTGGTTGGGCCGCCATCGTGCCCTTCTACAATATATACACCATGCTAAAAATCGCAGGAAAACCCTGGTGGTGGCTATTTCTATTTCTTATTCCACTGGTCAACATGATTGTTGCGGTGATTGCCATGATCGATTTCGCCAAGAAGTTTGGCAAAGACGTCGGCTTCGCAATCGGGTTGGCACTTTTAGGATTTATCTTCTTCCCGATTCTGGGATTTGGCGATGCAAAATACCTGGGCGGCAAGAGCGAGGTGAGTGATCATCTCATTTCCTAAGATGCTTCAATTGGGCATGGAGTTTCAAAAACTGCCATTAGCACTGCAGCTGCAAAATAGCCCCGGGCGAAGTGGTATATAGTGCTGCTGAAGCCAGCGAATGCCAGCTAACTACGGCTCGTAGCCTGCCGAAGAGACGTAGGTAGCTGAGCAATGAGCAGGCTTCAGCAGTGCTATATAAGAACGGAGCACGGGCAAGCCGTATCTTGATAGAGAAGCCCTTCGCTCCTAATCAAAAAAATCTCTTTGCTTCAGACAAAGCAAAATTGCCCCCAAGTATATTATTTTATTGCAAGCTTAAGCATCTGCTCGTGCTCGTCTATTCTCAGACACAAAATGTACATACCTTGAGGCAAATTTGCAGAAGAAATATCCAGTCTAAAATGCTGATTACCAGCTTGTCTATCCGATGTTTCCCGTTCAAATGTAGCGAGGATTCGACCACTTAGGTCGCGCAATTCGAATTCTACTCTTGCCGGCTCCGCCAGTTCAAAATTCACAAATAACTGATCCTGAACTGGATTAGGATAGGCAATAATTCCGTGATTTTCAGCAAGTGTTTCATTGGTCGTCAAGGTCGCTTCAAAAACGGCAGTAATGACCTCCGGCTCATCCAGGCGAAAGGAAGCAGTAGGGCTGCTAAGGTCAGGTAAGAATTCGCTACCTGATTCCAACTGCCAACCCACGAATACATATTGATTCGCAAACTCATCCAGCACTTTCGCTTCGAGCAGATTATCCATATTACCAAAGTACTCGCCGGTCCAGGGACTCTCGAGAATTGAAATGGTATTGAGCTCAACTTCACCAACTCCCTCTGGTTCCATCCTAATCGTCAATTCATAAGGGCCTTCCAGCGCATAGCACTCAATCATACCCTGATCAATAAAATCACAGCGAGCCAATATAAAGTCTTTCAAGTCTTCCACATTGGATTGCCACTCGGCCATGGTGCCGCCCCAACGCTCGATCTGTCGAGGCATTTCCGGCTCAATGACAGCTAGCATTTCATCTAGCAGTTCAATCATGTTTTCGCAACTGTAGACGGTATTCATCAGATCGGCCTGACGCGAAAAAAACAGCTGTCTGAAGGTCATGTTTTCCTCCAGCAACTTGGTAAAAATCTTTTCGTGTTTGCCTATGTTTCCTTCAAAAATACCTTCCCATTGTGTGTTAAGTAGATGATATCGATCCTGACACTCTGGAACCCACTCGCTGCAACAGGAAGGCTGCATTTGCATCACCACTTCAAGTGCCGCATCTCCCGGAGTGTAAGGACAGCTGCCATCAACTACCGCCGGACAATCTTCTGTTTCAACCACTCCACCATTGTCCAAATAGTCGTCGTAAATTGCCTGGCAAACACTATCCCAATCTGTATCGCAGCAATAATCATCCTCGGCTATCACTGCAGCATAAATCGGATCTTCCGCCGGATACGGGCTCGATCCATTCAGGAAAGTCTCGCAATCTTCCGCCTCTGTATCTGAATCGCTGAAAAAGGCATCCATAAAATCTGAGATATCCTCAATATCACAAGGCAGAGCATCAGGCCCTCGATTTGGTATATTCGTGTAATTTATATAGTAATCAAACGTTGCGTCCAGGTCCCAAAGGATGTAGCCCCATTTCTTGTGATCGCCTTCGGGGTCCAGTCCACGCCACCAGCCAGTATTGTAGTTGAGCCAATCTGCCGCGACTGTGTTGAGATTAGCCAGCATATAATCGGAGAGACTAATCATCCTTAGCCGACTGCGGGCATAGTCGTAGTTTTCTTCAATCGACATATCGTTTTCCAGGATGAAGTCCCTGATTTCAAACCAATCTGTAAAAGCAGCGAGTCCACCGTATTCCGCCTCCGTTGTGCCCCAGGTACTTAGGTAATGAATATCATACTTGCCCTGATCGTAATACTCTTTGGTATAGTCATGATCTACCGGTCGCTCACGCATTCCGTAAACGCCCCAGTACTGTCCATTCAAAAACAAGATCACCCGCTCAACCGCCCGGGTATCCAATTTCATGTCACCTGTTCTAGACAGCTCCTGCACGTATTCGTCCCGGATATGTGTACTACCTATATGACTTGGCTCATCATCTGCTGGATAATTGTCGTCGCCCGAATTTCGAAACATGAATTTTTGATATTCATCACGTTCCGAATAGGAAAACATGGGGTAATTGACCGCTTTTTCGTAGCCCATCTCATCACGACAGAAGTAATCCAAACTTCGATGCGGCAAAACCCAGGAATCCTGACCATGCCGATTTAGGCTGCCAAATGCCACTGCTTGCAGTGTTCCTTCTTTGTCAAAGTATTCCAGGGAACCGATCGGAATCAATTCTCCGGTCCCATTGGCCAATTCTATTACCGTATTTGCGGCAACAGAGAATACAGGTAAGCTGAAAGTTTCATCGATGAAGTAAGTAGCAAATGCCATCTTGCCGGGCAGCAATTCATCATTCGTGGGAAAGGCTGCTGCTTTCACAACCGTAGTAGCATCAACAATAATTGGTCCTGAATAGAGCTGTGAAAAGGCGCTCGGGTTTGTGCCATCCAAGGTATAATGCAAAGTAGCCTCGTCATCAACATTGTTGATGTGCACGACCCTGGTACCATTGTAAAAACCAGCCTCCAATTCGATTTCTGGTGTTTCCGTGTAACGCAAGAACTGGGGACTGCTATCATTAGAAGCACCAGGGGTCGGCTCGGTACATATGCGCCAATTGGAATCTCCATCTTGCATCCTACTTCTGGAATGGCCCAAAAGTGTTAGGTCAAGCGCATGCATCTCTACCACTTCCATTTCAGGATTGACCAACAATATCATATCGGTGCCCTTGGTTTGTGAGAGCTTGAAATTAGTATGAAAATTTTCTTGCACCAGGGTATCACGCCCCGAGCACCAAAAGACCAAATGGGCATTTCCATTGATGATCGAGCCATCAGGAATTCTCCATTTGGTAGGTTTGTTTTCTTTGTCAGAAAGGTACCAACCTCCAATATCTACGGGCTCGGTTGAGTTATTGTAGAGCTCAATCCAGTCTTCAAAACGACCGTAGTTATCTTCAAAGTCTTCAAGGTTGGAAACCGAATATTCATTGACAGATATCTGAGAAAAGCAAGGCGTACTGATGAAGGCGACCAGTGCCAAAAGGCTGAGGGCAAATAGTTTGTACATAGGTTGGTTTTATGAGCATCAGGAGTTAAGATCCTTCTTGCTTGTAACCACCTAAGGTAGTAAATCAGCCAGTCCGCCAATGTCGAAGCTACAACAGTATGAACGTAATAGCATTAAAAGCTGATAAAAAACTACTTCAAGAGAATGACCTGATCAAGTTTGAGCTCTTCCATGAGATCGTCATAGCCAATCACTCTTCCCTTGATTTCGACCTCTTTTCCTTTGGTCAATCCAGCCACGGCGGCATCTTCTCTCAATTGACAATAGATGCTGCTATTAAGTGTGATTCCACTTTTATCGGTTCCAGTGACCTTCCCCTTAAGCACCACGGCTTTGTTCACCCAGGCATCGGGAGCAGACTTAATCTTATTCAGGAAATCGGCAGAACTACCGGTAAAATCAGCAGCTCTGCTTTCCGTTGTTTCATGTGCCTGATAGGCATACTTATAGGCTCCAAATGCGCCTATTAGCAGCAAAGCCAATAGGATAAGGAGGATACTACTCTTTTTTATTGAGCTCATATTCGAGATTGATAATTACTGTTTCTGCAATTTTGCCCGCCACAATACTAGGAATTTCAATGTCAAACTCTTCAGGTCGAACTTCAAATCCGGAGCTTACATGCAATTGCTCTCCTTTTTTGCTGATGAGAGCCACTGTGCTTACTTCCTTTTCGATTCCCCGTATTGTCAATACACCGGTCACCGGCAGCTCGGTAGGCTTATCAGTCAGACTTGCTAAATCAAATCCTTCGAGATTGCCCTTGAATTGCGCCTTTGGGAACTTGTCGGAATCCATGTAGTTCTCGTTAAAATGTTCCTCCATCAATGCCACCTTAAAGTGGAAAGCGCGAATGAACATCAAAGCTGCAACATCTCCAGTCTCGGCATTTAGTACGGCCGATGTAGATTCGTTGACTGCTTCTACTGGCTCGAAGGTTTCAACCGAAGCCTTAAACTCTGTAAAACCAGTTTTAGTGAAATATTTTTGAGCAGATACCGCTGCTGTATTAGCGATTAGGAATAAAACGAAAAGTACTTTCTTCATGACAAAAAATTTTGGATTCTCACATAATTGTAGGACCATCTGCCCTCCCGAGCAGGCCACCTATGATCGATTCACATTGCTAGCATAAGTTTAATAAGCTACTGCAATTTAGTCCAAATTGAGTCGAATCCGCCTCAAAGCCTGCCAAAAATATGTCCGTTAGCTGATGTAGGCTGAATGAGGATATTTTACTTAGGTCGCGCCTGGATGCTCAGCATGTGGCAAATCCAGATGATGACATTCTGCATCCGAAAAATTATTACGAGCGAAACTCAGTCCCTCAGGCTACTGCCTTCCTGCTGTCCGCTATAATGAAGGCACCGCTACTGCGCTTCGTTGCAATGGCTACAGTGTCTGCTCGCATACTCGCAGCCACTGTAGCCATGCACTCAGTCGCAGTATCGGCACCTTCATTCCGCTACCATCAGGGCTATTTCGATACGTCCTCCCCTCAGGTTACATTTTCAATTGTACCATCTTAGTGTTTAGAAGCTGACACCGAGTCGCGCAAAGTAATAAGCACCATCAGAACCCATTTGCACTGAATCATTGAATCCTCCCTGATCTGTCCATCCATCAAACTGAGGCGTCGGATATGTATTTAGGAGGTTGTTCGCTCCGACAGAAATTCTGAAAGCATCTGTGATTCCGTAACTTAAGCTGAGGTCCAGCGTACCTGCTGCTTCGTAGATATCTGTGGCAACCGAGTAAAGCACCTCTGCATCCTCTGCGTTCTCGGCAGGAGAATCAACCCATTGAAAATCCTGCAGGGTCACTTCGCTAAACATCGTGTAATTAGCAAGGGCCTGGAATTTGCCAAGTCTACAACCAAGGTTCAAGCCGATTTTATAATCGGGCGCAGCAGCCTCCACATATGCCTGTGAGAAAGGTCCAAAGAATGTGTATTCATTCAAATTACCACTGTTGATCTTGTCAATTTCCGTGTTATTGAAGTTAGCAGCCACACCAACATCTACAGCATCCAGACCATTATTGAGGTACATTTTGTATCCTAAAACCACATCCACACCCGTTGTACGCGTATCAATTCCGTTGGCAAAAAACTGGGCGGCATCGGCACCAACATCCAGCAGGGTCGCTTCAAAAACATCAGTCAAAATGATTCTGTCATCTACTGCTATGCTGTAGGCATCCACGGTTGCGGTGAAACCACTAAGCTTGAATGTAAATCCTGCAGCAATGTTTTGGGCAGTTTCTTCCCTCAACGGTTCAATTCCAAATGATCGAGCGACAGTACTCGTATTCGAAGCAAGCAGGGTTCTCTCTGAGGCTCCGGCAACAATATTGTTGAACAACAAGTTGTAGTGGATCTGAGCCAGAGACGGTGCTCTAAAGCCAGAGGAGACAGAAGCTCTTAAACTAATACCTTCAGTGATCGTATATCGCGAAGCCAGTTTGTAATTAAAGGTATTGCCAAAATCACTGTAATCTTCGTAGCGAACAGCGGCACCAATCAGTAAAGCTTCCGAAGCATTTAGTTCTACATCACCATAGAATCCGATATTGGATCGATTTCTGTCTACAGCATTGGCCGGGCTATATCCAGGGAAGCCCTGAGAGCCACCCGGAGCAGCCTGGCCATATTCATTAATGTATGGCACTTGCACAGCAGGATTGCTGATCACGGTTCCGGTCGTATCATAAGTTGCGTAGGAAGCCTCTTCTCCAGCAAAAATCTTGAAATTCTCTGTCCGGAATTCCGTTCCAAAGGCAATGTTCAAACCTGCCATTATATTCTCATGATACTTGGATAGATTCAGACCCGTCGTATTCATACTTAGACTATGGCCTCCTGCATCAAAGTCCGTAGGCGATGCGGAGCCCAAAGAGGCATTGTTGCTACCCTTGATGAAGTAGTGGAAATTGTTTTTACCGTAAGTATGGTTAAAATCAGCTTTCCAGCCATTGACGAGATCATGCCTTAATCCAGCAGACACGGATTGGTCCACAATGTTGGAGGTAATCCTGGGAGTGAATCCTTCCGGGTACAGGGAAGGCACCGCTCTTTCATCTCCATCCGGACCAGGTGCTGATCGAGAAAACGCAAAAGCATCCGTGTCTCTAAAGCCACGACCACCAAAAGCATAGAGTTCTGTATTTTCGCTAAGTGGCATGGCGGCATTTACCATGAACTGGAATTGGTCCACTGCAGCCGAGCCATAGCCCTTTCTCCAGGAGAATCCGGGACGCAGGGTCCGTTCTTTGGTCATAAACTCGGTGGTAAAATTAGCATAGCCACCGTCTTTTCCTAATCCGATACCGTAATTCAAATCGACTTTGGCGGTATTGCCATCAAAAGATGCATCTCCGTCCGGATCGAGCACCCTGTTTTTCCCGTCGACGTTAAAGAGATCATCCTCGTAAATCTCCTCGAAGTCATCCCCAACGGCAGTACTGTACACCCCATAGGTTATGCCACCAGTTACACCATCGGTCTTGTCCTTTAGCACGATGTTGATTACGCCGGCGATAGCGTCGGAGCCGTATTGGGCGGAAGCACCATCCCTCAGCACTTCAATTCGCTTTATTGCAGAAGCTGGTATGGCGTTTAGGTCAGTTCCAGAATTTCCTCTTCCCCGAGTACCGAAGACATTTACCAGCGAGGACTGGTGTCGTCTCTTTCCATTTATAAGTACGAGCGTCTGATCAGGTCCAAGTCCACGAAGGGAAGCAGGATCAATGTGATCGGCACCGTCGGAACCACTCTGCTTTGTCGCATTAAATGAAGGGGCTGCATATTGCAGGATTTGATTAATCTCTACCTTACCAGTGGTACTAGCCAATTCTGAGACATCGATCACATCGATAGCCACTGGGGATTCTGTAGCTGTTCGATTGTAACTTCTCGAACCAACCACTTGTACTTCAGAAAGCGCAAGTCCGGATTCAAGTTGCAGCACAAGATCAGTGTCAGTACCAAGCTCATATTGTTGTGCTCTGTAGCCAAGATATGAGATCACCAATACATCTCCAGGTGCAGCCTTAATCTGGAATTTGCCATTTATATCCGTGACAGTTCCAATTGAAGTCCCTTTTACTTGAACGGTTGCCCCAATTAGAGGCTCATTATCTGCTGCATCGGTAACTATACCGGATATTTCGCCCTCAAGTGGAGCAGCTGAAAGCTCCTTTGAAATTGCATTGCCATCACGAGCCAGGGCATCAGCTTGAAACAGACTGAGCGCCATAAAAAACAAGAACAGCAGGCGCAAACGATAAGAAATGCGTGTAATTTTCGGAATCATAGATTATGGTTTGGTTAACGAATCAACTATTAAGTTAACCATTAAATTCTGAAAACTTTAACTACACAGCATTAATGCTTTACTATTCTCTGGTAGCCACTGCCCAGCTCACTTTGCGCATAAAGCAGATACATACCATTCGTGAATCCCTGCAATGGAATTGAATGTTGTCCAGCGGCAAAATCCGCCACTAAATGTTGCATTCCGCTGAGATCGACGAGCATTATCTTTACACTTTTGCTCCTCACCTCAAAGTAAAGTCGATCAGTCACAGTATTGTCGTGGATGCTGAGGGGAGATCCTTTGTTCGTATTCAAGACAGCAGCGTTGGCAGTACTGAGATTGCAGTCATTCTGATCGGGTGACAATTCTATTGGAGTCCCCTCACTCAGATCTTTCCCATCAAATGCGGGAAAGTCCGTTGCATAGCGCTCGGCACGGAAAATTTGATTTTGCATAGGAGTTCCTCCTTGAATCGCAGGAGCGCCAAAAATGCTTGCTGGGTTGATATACTGCCACACCACCTCTTCATCCGTGTTGATTTCAAAGATATCACCATCGGGTCCTTCGCAGATCAGCAAATTGGCATTTGGCAACTCGCGCACACCGGATACTCTGCTCGCAAAAAAACTTGGGGACTGATACACATATTGCATCTCCTCTGGCCCATATGGTTGGCCATCCTCAATCACATAATTACCTTCAGCATCGATAGGCGGATACCAACGCTCTATACTTGAAGACACGGAGCTATCATAATTATTAAAGACCATGATTTGCCCTTCATTGGGCAAGCCTGGCTTAATCCAATGCGCATCATGCTGACCTTGAAATCTTTGGGTACTATTGGTTCCGCGTCGGTAGGCCTCTGGATTCCCAAATCGGTATAATAGATCCCCGCCTTTCCCGCTGTTGCCTCCAGAATGTCCCGAAGCTTCCGAAGTATTGGTACTGTGATCGATTATCCAGATCTCACCATAATTTCGCACGCTCACCATGATCTGGTCCAACTCTTCGCTGTAGTCGATTGAATTCATGTGAAACCAATCCTGGGGAGCATTGGTCGAGAGATCGTTGTAGTTAATATCGATCAGTTCAGGATGTTCGGCAACATTACCATAATTTTCCCTGGAAGGGTCATGATCTTGAATGCTGTGATCAATTATATCCCATTCCCACACAATGGTGAAACTGTCTTCAGAATCAATTCTGATCTCTTGTATGCGCTCCGTCCAAAAGGGTCCCTGTTCTGTTCTTCCCAGCGATTCAGCTACATCAGCAGGCACTACGTACCAGACCAGCGCCAAAAAGTTGCCATTTGGTAAAATAGCGATATCATGATGAGGATGATGAATGTCCGAATAGTGTTCAATCCGCCACTTCTCTTCTCCTTCCCATGACTGCAATTCAAAGCCACCGCCAGATCCTCCGGCAGCCAGATTGCCCTCCAACTGCAGCGTCTTAAGCAAGTCCCCATTTTCCAGCAGGTAGACACTGCTACCAGGAGCGGCCGGAGAAGTCCAAAAATGAACCTTATCCCCACAATTGTCTATCAGGTAAGTGGTAGCATTATTACTGAAAAGTGTGTAGCCCGGCCAGGCTTCTTCTGTGTGCAAAAGAAGTCCAACAGTCTGCGCCTTTCCGCTAGCAATTAGGAGCAAAAGAGCGCTGATTAAGCCAAACGATTTTAGAAAAGCCATGCCTCAAAATAGAAAAAAAGGGGGACACCTTTTGGTATCCCCCTTTCTGCAAAGTTCGTATTGTCAGTCTCAGGATTTATTTCTTCACAAATCTCTGTGACTGCTCAGTAATTCCATCATTAATCGTCATAAAGTACATGCCAGCAGGCAATGAAGAAACATCCCAGCTAATGTTGCTTTGTCCTTCATTCACGCTAAAGGTTCTGGCATCTACAACTCTTCCAAGTACGTCATGTATTGTGGCCACTATTTCTGCATCTGTTTGTGCCCTTAGATCGAGTAACAAGTCAGTTTGCGCAGGTACAGGGAACAGTGCGAAACTGGTTTCGAATACTTGCTCCAACAGAATAACATTGGACTTATCGATACTGCCGTCCTCATTTCTTGCAATGACCTGGTAGTAACTTCTGGCCATTGGTGATTCATCAAGGAACTGATACAGATTAGTGCTATAGCTGTTTCCAGAGCTCGCCTCAGTAGCAAGGTATTCGAAGTCGATTCCATTGCTTGATCTCATAATCTGGAAATCAACCACATCAATCTCAGTTGCAGTAGACCAGGTCAAGTGGTTGCCTGCTTCAATGGAACGTCCTTCTAATCCGAGGAATTCAACAGCAAGGAAGCCTTCGCACTCGAATACTTCTTTGGAGAATTCATAGGCACAGTCTGGTCTTCCAGCCACGCTAATGGTGACTGAATATCCGGTTCCTGAAGTGAAGGTTCCGTATGTATAAGATGAGGTGATTCCTGTGATCACTTCCCCAGTGATATTATCGACCAGCGTGTAACCATCTGCTCCTGGATTACCTCCATTCAGCGCGATTACGAGATCGTAAAACTGGTCTGAATTTTCCGGACAAACCTCTTCAAGCGTTGCCACGAATTCAGCGCAATCTAGCACCTCAACTTCAGTACTGTCCTCTTCACTGATCGGATCCGATCCGTCATCCGGATCTGCAGTTACAATCGCCACGTTGGTGTAGCCAGCAGCCACATCTTCGTCAGAACAAATGAAGCTAAACTCTTCGCCGACACCCAGGCTGCCAATCATCATATCACATGCAGGCACCTGTGGATCTATAACAGATACGTTGCTTAGTGGAACATCTCCTGTATTTGTGACTGTTATCACAAATACAGCCTCTTCACCTTGATTTAGCGTCTGGCTATCAGATCCATCGAATGCCGTCTTGCTAATCGACATGGATGGGTTGCCCGATACTACAACGTCCGAATCATCGTCCTCGAACAATGGATCACCACCGCCGGAAGGATCGGCGATTACTTGTACAATATTGGTAAAGCTATCCGAGATATTGTCAAGACTACAAGTGTACTCATAGGTCTCTCCAACCTCGAGTAGATCTATGCTCATATCGCAATCAGGGGCCGCTGGGTCGGTAACCATCACGTCGACCAGGTCAACATCACCTTTGTTCACAACCGTAATTGTGAAGGTCGCTGTTCCGCCCAAATCCACAAGTTGCGTATCATCACCGTTGTCCGCATCATCCTTGATAACCAGTATCGCAGGATTTGTCAATTCCACTTCGCTATCATCTTCATCACTCACTGTAGGATCACCATTTGTAGGATCGCCCACTACGGTTACAAGATTTACATAGTCTCCAGTTACATTGGAATCTTCACAGGTGTATGTGACTGACTCGCCAACGGCAAGGAAACCTATGACATTGCTACAAGCTGGCACCACTTCGTCAGTTACCTCCACATTTTCGAGATCTACATCACCAGTGTTGGTGACAGTAATCTCGAATGAGGCATCCTGTCCAGGATTCAACACCTGCAAGTCAGAACCATCCAAAGCGTGCTTATCTACACTCACAGAAGGATTCCCTACTACAACGACATCACTTGGGTCATCATCTGAAACAGGATCTCCTTCACCAACAGGATCACCAGTTACCTGAGCAATGTTAGTGAAGCTCTCCGTTACATTATCTATCATACAGCTGTACTGGACAGATTCGCCTACAGCCAAATCTCCAATCATCATATCACATGAAGGCGATAGAGGATCGCTAACTTCAACATTTTCCAAAGCAACGTTTCCATTATTAACAACTGTTACCGTAAAGGTCGCAGTACCACCAATGGCAACCGTTTGTGTATCATCAGTGTTGTCTGCATCCTCTTTGATGATTACTACTGACGGCGAAGTCACATCGACTGAGGATGGATCTTCATCTTCAACGACAGGTCCTCCACCAACTGGATTACCGGTCACTTCCGCAAAGTTCACGTAATCTTCCTGGATTCCTGGGTCATCACAAGTGTAGGTAAATGACTCACCAATCGCGAGATTACCGATCATCATATCACATGCAGGTGCCATTGGATCAGACACCACAACATTTTCCAGATCGAGATCCCCTGAATTGGTTACCACAATTTCAAACTGTGCCGTTCCTCCAGGATTTACCGTTTGGAAGTCTGCTCCTGACAGCGCGTGCTTATCAACAGTGATCGCTGGGCTGCCAGACACAACTACATCTGTTGGATCAGTGTCCGATACTGAATCGCCACCACCAACTGGATCACCTGTTACTGTAGCAACGTTTGTGAAACTCTCCTCGATATTATCAAGGCTACAGGTATAAGTTGAGAAGCTCTCCCCTATCGCAAGGTTGCCAATGAAAATATCGCATCCAGGTGAAAGAGGATCACTTACGACAACATTTTCCAGATCCAGCTCACCGTTGTTCGTCACAGTAATCGAGAAGGTAGCGGTACCTCCTGGATCAATTGTTTGAACATCATCATTATTGTCCGCATCATCCTTTACTATCAAAAGTGAAGGAATTGGCACCAAAACGTCACTTGGATCATCGTCGAATACTGAAGGGTCTCCGTTAGCCGGATCACCGATCACAAAGGCAGTGTTTAGATAAGATTCCTGAACATTTACGTCGATACAAGTATAGACGAAGATTTCTCCAACAGACAGCTTACCGATTACACGATCGCATTGTTGGGCCAGGAAGTCGGTTACAAACACGTTCTGCAATTCGACATCTCCTGTATTAGCTACTTCAATCTCAAATACAGCGTTCTCGCCCGGATTGATCGTTTGAGAATCCGTACCATCGGTTGCAGACTTAATGATCGAGATTGCTGGATTACCCAAAACCTCTACCTCAGAAGTGTCTTCGTCAGAAACAGGATCACCACCGCCTACAGGATCAGCAGAAACTGTAGCCGTATTGGTAAGGCTTCCCAAAACATTGCTGAGTTCGCAAGTATAAGGTGGGTACGAATCCCCTGCCGCAAGGAAACCGATTACAATGTCACAATCAGGAGCCAAAGGATCTGATACGGTCACGTTCTCCAGATCGACATTTCCATTGTTTGTCACGGTAATCGTGAAGGTTGCAGTTCCTCCGGCATCAATAGTCTGCTGATCATCACCGTTGTCAGCATCATCTTTAACGATCATCACTGAAGGCGAATTAACCACTACATCTGAAGGATCTTCGTCTGTAACTGGTGGATCACCTCCTTCAGGATCACCAGAAACCTCTGCTACATTTGTGTAGCTTGCTGCAGTAGCAGAGCCCTGACAAGTATAAGTAAATACCTCTCCAACGTCCAGGCTTCCGATCACGAAATCGCAGGCACTTTCCAGCGCGTCTGTTACCGTAACATTTGTCAAGGCAACATCACCGTTGTTGGTAACTACAATCTCAAATGATGGCGAATCACCTTCTAGAATAGTCTGCGAGTCAGAATTATCCAAAGCATGCTTGTCGATACTGATAGAGGCAAGACCTTCCACCAGCACGTCTGAATCATCATCATCAGTTACCTGATCACCTCCCCCAACAGGATCACCGGAAACCATCGCAACATTTGTGAAATTCGCTGAAACGTTATCAATGCTACAAGTGTAAGGAGGATGGGTCGCCCCTGCTGCAAGGTTGCCGATCACCAAATCGCAGCCTGGTGCCAGTGCATCACTTACAGTCACATTCTCCAAATCTACCGTCCCTGTATTTGTCACTGTAATTGTAAAGGTAGCTGTCCCTCCTGGACTCACAGTCTGTGTGTCATCCGAGTTGTCAGCATCATCTTTAACAATCATGATACCTGGGGTATCCACCTGAACGTCACTTGGATCGCTTGCACTTACTTCCGGAGAACCATCAACCGGATCGCCCGTTACATCAGCAACGTTAGTGTAGCTTGCCGAAGCCGGAGCACCGTTACAGGTGTAGGTATAAACTTCTCCTGCGGCAAGATTTCCGATGTTTTCGTCGCAGCCTGCCTCCAGAGGATCATTAACAAATACATTCGTTAGATCCACCATTCCAGTGTTTGTAACCACAATTTCGAAAGCCGAAGAGCTTCCAGCATTGATCACCTGCAGATCAGAACCATCAAGCGCGTGTTTATCAATTGAAATGGAGCTTGGGAAGTCTACTTCAACATCTGTTGGGTCACTATCAGAAACAGCTTCTCCACCACCAACAGGATCACCGCTTACTTCAGCCACGTTTGTGAATGCGGCGTTAACGTCACTGATGGTACATGTATATGCTGGATGTGTAGCACCTGCAGCCAGGAATCCGATATCCAGATCACAGTCAGGAGCCAAAGGATCTGAAACAGTAACATTATCCAGATCTACATCTCCATTATTGGTAACCGTGATCGTAAATGTGGCTGTCCCTCCAGCCATTACAGTCTGTGTATCATCTGAATCGTCGGCATCATCTTTCACAATCATGATCGACGGCGCATCTACGTTGACATCAGAGGGATCGGAATCCGAAACCTCAGGCGAACCATCTGTTGGTTCACCAGTCACAGAAGCAATATTTGTGTAGTCCGCAGTCACGGGATCACCAATACAAGTGTAAGTAAATGACTCACCTGCATCCAGGCTACCAATGAGCTGATCGCAATTAGCTTCTAATGGATCGTCAACAAATACGTTGATCAAGTCGACATCGCCAATATTCGTCACAACAATCTCAAAGCTTGCTGCTGTTCCTAGATTCACATCCTGCGAATCGCTCAAATCCAGTGCATGTTTGTCTATTGATATAGCTGCTGTTCCTTCAACCACAACATCACTTGGGTCCTCATCTGTTACAGGATCACCACCTCCAACAGGGTCTCCGGAAGCCTCAGCAATGTTTGTGAAGTTCTCCGTCACATTTTCTACAGTACAAGTGTAAGCAGGGTGTGTAGCTCCAGCAGCAAGATTTCCGATCACCAAATCACAACCAGGTGCAAGAGGATCGGAGACCACAACATTTTCCAGGTCTACATCTCCGTTGTTGGTCACAGTAATTGTAAACGTGGCTGTACCATCTGGGGCGACAGTTTGTGTATCATCGCTATCATCTGCATCGTCCTTAACAATCAAAATTGAAGGATCGGTGAGATTAACATCTGAAGGATCTGAATCAGTCACTTGTGGACCTCCTCCTTCTGGATCACCAGCAACATTCGCTATGTTCGTATAAGCAGCGTTGACAACTCCACCGGTACAAGTATAGGTGAACATTTCTCCTACTGCTAAGCCTCCAATAAACTGATCACAATTTGATTCAAGTGGATCAGTAACAAAAACGTTGACCAAATCTACATCACCTGTATTTGTAACTACAATTTCAAAGCTGGCAGCCGCACCAGGGTTGACTGTCTGAGTATCTGAGAGATCCAAAGCATGTTTATCAATGGTGATTTCAGCAGTACCCTGAACCACTACATCTGAAGGATCTTCATCCGTTACCGGATCTCCTCCTCCTACAGGGTCACCACTAACGTCAGCGATATTGGTGAAGCTTTCATCTACATTTTCAATAGTACAAGTATAAGCAGGATGAGAGGCTCCTGCCGCAAGGTTTCCAATAACAAGGTCACATCCCGGTGCCAGTGGATCCGTCACTGTAACGTTTTCCAGATCTACATCACCGTTATTTGTCACTGTAATAGTGAAGGTTGCTGTCCCATCCGGAACAATTGTTTGCGTGTCATCAGAATCATCAGCATCGTCTTTAACGATAATGATAGAAGGCGCAGTGACATTTACATCTGAAGGGTCGGTGTCGGTGACTTCCGGTGCTCCGTTTACCGGATCACCTGAAACATTTGCCACGTTGGTGTAAGCTGCACTTACCGGGTCACCAGTACAGGTGTACATGAAGACCTGCCCAGCATCAAGGCTTCCAATAAACTGATCGCATCCTGATTCCAGTGGATCATCAACAAAGACGTTGACCAAATCCACGTCACCGGTGTTGGTTACAACAATTTCAAAGGAGGCAGGCGAACCGGGATTTACTGTTTGTTGGTCTGTCAAATCCAGCGCATGTTTGTCAATCTGAATCGATGGAACACCTTCTAATACCACGTTAGTCGGGTCGGAATCATTCACCGAATCTCCACCGCCTACGGGATCAGCGCTTACTGAAGCCGTGTTGATAAAGTCAGCTGTAATTCCCCCTGCTGTAGTACAAGGATAAGAGAAGCTCTCACCAGGATCGAAATCTGCTGTTAGGCCTCCAGAATACAGAGCAGCGGTTCCAGCGGCATCCAATTCGCATGCCAGTGAATTTGCCTGGTCATCCGTAATTACGACATTCGTTAGCGGAACAATACCAGTATTGGTAACCGTAATGCTGAAGGTAGCGTTTGCACCGGAAGCCACTTCCTGGGTATCATCATTGTTATCATTATCATCCTTTACAATCGTGATTTCCGCATCTAGTATAGTAACCTGTGTCGGATCTTCATCATCAACTGAATCACCTCCACCTACTGGATCAGCAGACACGGCAGCCGTATTAGTGAAGGCTGAAGTCACTCCTCCTGTTGTGGAACAAGTAAAGCTGAAAGATTCATCAACATCAAAATCTGTAGTGGCCCCTCCGGAGTATAAAGCCGCAGTCGCAGCTGCATCTTGTTCACAAGCTGCGGAGTTTGTCTGATCGTCAGTAATGATCACGTTTGTCAAAGGCACATCTCCACTGTTAGTAACTGTAATTGTAAATGTAGCATCAGCTCCCGGTGCCACCGCTTGCGTATCATCACCGTTGTCATTATCATCCTTTTCTATGGTAATTCCAGGTCCCAGAAGCGCCACAAGTGTTGGATCTTCAGCTGTCACTTCAGCACCTCCGCCAACTGGATCAGCTGTTACCGAGGCTGTATTAGTAAACAAAGCAGATACACCACCAGCCGTCATACAAGTGTAGGTGAAACTTTCATTAACATCGAAGTCAGCGCTCGCTCCTCCAGCGTAAAGAGCAGCTGTTTCTGTGGCATCTAATTCACAAGCGATTGAGTTTGCTTGATCATCGGTAATGACCACATTTGTGAGCGGTACTTCACCGGTGTTGGTGACTGTAATGCTAAATGTTGCATCAGCCCCTGGAGCTACTGTCTGGATATCATCAAAATTGTCATCATCGTCTTTGTCAATGCTGATTTCAGGAGTCAAAACGGTAACATTAGTTGGGTCACTATCATCCACAGAAGCACCACCCGCAACAGGATCAGCGGATACCGTTGCAGTATTCACAAAATTAGTGGTAATCCCACCTGTTGTTGAACAGACGTATGAGAATGACTCTCCCGGATCAAAATCAGCTGTTGCATCTCCTGCGTACAAGGGTGCAGTCATTGCAGCTGTCATTTCGCAAGCAATAGAATTGCCTTGATCATCCGTGATCACAACATTCGTAAGTGCAACATTACCATTATTAGTAACGGTAATGGTAAAGTCAGCATCGGTACCCACGGTAACCGCTTGCGTATCGTTCAAGTCGTCTGCATCATCTTTATCGATAAGTACAGAAGGAGCATCCAGGTTACAGTCGAAATTTGAACTGCTTGTAGCATCAGGAATACAGGTGGTAGTTGGACTGTAGACTATATCGTAAGTGACACTTCCAGTTCCTGTGGATGTTTGAGGGAAAGTTGGCGAACCAGCCTGTGGTGTAATCGCAATATAGGTAGAACAGCCATCTGCGATTGTTACCACTGGTCCATCACAATCACCATCTTCAATTGTATAGAAAGGTGTAATATCTGCAGGATACACCGTGTAAGGGAAACTTCCTGCATCAATCAAAACTCCTTCTGAAACACATGTAATCTCGAACGAAACAATCACGTCTACAGGTGCACAACCTTCATTAACTAAGTTGAACGAAGGTGTAGGATCAGTTGAGGTAGAACCATCCGGCGCGGTCCAGAGATAAGCTACATCTGTGGTATTTGCAGGATCAAATGTCGCAGCAACATAAGTTGGACTGTCCTGATCGCATAGCTCTGTTTCATTAGCCGTTGGCGATATCGTCACACTTGGACAAGTGCCACAATCAACTACAGTTACTGTTTGTGTTGAGCTACCTGGACAAGTACCTGAGGTAGTATATTCCAATGTATAAATAACTCCATCTACGAACCCACCTGTAGGCGCAGTTATGACGCCAGTTCCTGAATCAAGCGCTGCATCATCAGCCGGAGCAGGGTTAAAGGCAAAGGTTCCAGCATCCCCTGTTACAACCGGGGTTGCAGACATTGCAGCGTCATTACAGACCGTAGGCGCTACTGTAAAGGATGGATCGTCTAAGGGATCAATTTGCACATTAACTGTTGAAGTTGCTGTACAGCCATTAATGTCCATAATCGTTACCGTATAATCTCCGCTTTCATCTGTAGCGTTTGTTCCCGCTAAGGATGGATTTTGCATGCTTGAACCAAAATTATTTGGCCCAACCCAAGACCAGCTCACTGCATCACCTCCACTTTCCGTTAGCAAAAGTGTGGTTCCTTCGCACAAAGGCGAATTCGACCCTGCACTAGCTGTAGGTGCTGGATTTATCATGAAGCTAACATTTGCAACTACGACGCAGTTGTTCAAGTCAGTTACGGTATAGGTATATGGTCCCGCTTGAGGATCTGCGGCGGCAGGGGTGCCTGAGCTCCATACTCCTCCCAGCGCACCTATTGCAGCCTCCAGTGAGGTTAGGTCAAAGCTTGTCACATCAGGACATACCGAAGGCATCTGATCGTTCAGCGGGTCAGGAGTATTGATGGTGTAGGTAACAGTTGCTGAACCACTGCAGAGATTAGCGTCCGTATAGTTATAGGTAAATGGACTGTTTGCCGGATCTGCCATCGTTGGCATCGCATCAGACCAAGTTCCGCCTGTAGCACCAATTGCACCCTCTAGTGCAGTCAAATCAACCGTTGTAATATCTGAACAAACTTCCGGCGTCTGGTCCTGTAAATCAAGCTCGGCCAAAAATGAATAAGTTACCGTTGCGGTTTCAGAACAGGTGTTTGCGTCTGTCACCGTGTAAGTAAAGGGACTGTTCGCGGGATCTGCGGTAGTAGGAGTAGCATCACTCCAAACTCCTCCTGTCACTCCAATTGAAGCCTCCAAGGCTGTGAGGTCGACACTGCTAGTACCAAAACAGACTTGCGGAGTCTGATCAGTCAAAACAGGACCATTATTGATTGTATAAGTGACAGTTGCCGTTTCAACGCAATCATTGCCGTCTGTGTAAGTGTAGGTAAACGGACCTGTTGTGGGATCGGCTGCTGTAGGTGTAGCTACAGACCAGGTCCCACCAGTCCCACCAATTGCCGCTTCGAGGGCAGTGAGGTCAACGCTGGTCACATCATCGCAGACAGCCGGGGTCTGATCGGTTAATACAGGTAGCGGATGTATGGTTACCGTTGCGGCCGCACCCAGCAAAAACTCGTTGTTTAGATCGGCACAAAGTGCATCGTTGTCAATATCGTTCTGTATATCAGCAATCGTTGAGGTTGCTTCATATGGAGCGGCTACAGTGCCAGCCAAGTAATCAGCCAAGCTAAAGCCTGCATCCGTGAATCCAAAGGACATTGTGTAAATGGAATAGGTACCTGCAACAAGTGTTGAAAAGTCAAAATCACCCGTCGATTGTTCATCAAGAATGTTCCCGGTCGCGTCGACTAGCAGATAGGTAAAGCTGTAATCTGTTGTTCCAGGATCTGTCTCGTCTCCGGCGGTGTAATCGGACATGAAGGCTCCGAGATCATCCGTAATACAAATTTCCAAAGGCGCGGTCTCAGATGCTGGCCCCAGAATATCGCCAGCATCAGCCATACAAGCCGCTACACATGCAGGAATAGTAATCAGCTGAGTGCAGCTTGCTGAATTGCCACAATCATCTGTAACTGTATAAACTCGCGACAGTACGCCCCCTACTGTTGAATCGAAGCCAAGAGGATAGTCATCAGAGACTGTATAATCCAGGTTCGCCAGCGGTGCATTGTCACAGGCTGCGTTATTGAAGCACACTTCGGTCAGTACCAAACCACGCAAAGTATTGGTGAACTGAGTTTGAGCATTCGTTTCGTCACCGTCGTTCAGCGTGGCGTTTGTGTCTTCGTAACATACCTCATAGATAATTCCCGATACTTGTGTGCT
>JAHDEE010000124.1:6924-18122 GCA_020629005.1 Chitinophagales bacterium | reverse complement strand
GACAGAAATAGAAGCCCTTAAAGGTGGTGCGAATTTCGTTTGCGTAGCACTAGTTTACAGCAGCCCGCCCGGTTCCCAGGGCCCTAACATGGCTCTTCATCTCATGAAGATGCTGTAGTATGCGCTTGCACTCCAAAAACAGGCTTCGTAGCTTGGCATTTCCTGAAGCAGCTGCCGCTGGTTGATCCGGATAGGTATCCGAGCTAAGGTTGGTGGCCTCCAGTAGGTAGGTACTCTCCAACTCCTGAAGATGCTGCTGAGCAGCATACAGATTAGAAAGCCGCATCATTAGTTCTGTGTGATTCTGACGGAAAATGGAATTGGTCCAGGCCTTGTTGAAAGCGTAATTGTGTAATTCCAAATGGCTCCAGACAGAAGCAGAGCTTGCCGTCTGGCTGAGAGATCGCTCCCGCATTCTGGATTGCAAAACAGGCTCCGCCAAACTGAGCATCTGGCGAATGCGACTTTCGTTCTCGGCAATCTCGCGTTCTATTCCTCCCAAAACATGACTCTCTTCCAAGGTAATGCCACCCTTTCGGAAAAGGCCGTTAAGAAAAATTTTCATTGTTGTTCCCTTCTGTAGTGTCAATAAAGAGAAACAAAAGCTGAAAAAAGTATCTATACCCTATTGGTGCCAGGCATAGACCCTCCAATCTCATTTAGCGTGTTGTGCTCTTGTTCGTAGTGTGCGACAAGTTTACAAAGAATTTTTAGGAATCCTGCTAATTGACGCCTATAACATTGTCTTTATACCTCATTATCAAGCAAAAAGCCCATTTGTAAGCGGGTTTGCATGTCTAGTTTAAACGTGTGAATCTTTATAATAGTATAGCCCATTGTAATGTATACAAAATTCTGGCTCGCGAAGAATACAGGGGCAAAATAGCCCCGGGCGAAGAGGAAATGCAGGGCTGCAGCACTGTGGTGACTGCCGGGCCATAGTAGCTCGGAGCCTGCGGAGAGATGCTATGGCCCGAGCAGGAACAAGTGCGGCGGCCCTGTATTGGAACGGAGCACGGGTACACCGTTTCCGCGTGGGAATATCGCTTCGCTCCAAAACTTATAAATCAACATAGAAGCAAACCTATACTTGATTATTTACAGTTACTGCAATCAGATGTTTACCTTTTTCCGATTTTGCGTTCTAGATATAAGCGTATGAAATTGAGGGCTGCTTTTAGCAGTTGCATCGGGTGCTCTGCTATGCGCTGCGATTGCCCAACCACACAAATCGCTTTTGAATGTATTCCGGATTGGTAAAGCTCGCATTGCCTGCCGGATTGCCGCCCGTAACGTGAAAGTCCGAGAATGCCGCGTGCTGGTTGACGAAGGCAAAACCTGTGAAATTGAGCGAGACAGGCGCAAAGACCTTGTTCATCTCATCCGTGATTTGCCGCGCAAGTTTAGCGTCGATACAGTATAAACTGCAAGTAATCGCCCCTTTTTCCTGCGCAAGTTTGCGGGCAAGCTGCACCGATTCTTCGGTGTTCTTCGTTTTGATAATGACCACTACCGGCCCAAATAACTCCTGACTGTAAGCATCCGCCTGATCAGCATCAACCTCAATGATGGATGGAGCCTGGACCCGTGCATGCTCGAACTGGGCATGCTTGATCTTTGGGGCGTCCAGCACCACTGTCCCCAGCGCTTTGGCTTGTTCGACACGATGTTGGGTCAAAGGATTCTGAATGGTGCCAAGCGCACCGGCCATTTTGGGATTGAGTGCCAGGCTGGCCATTTCATTTTTGAGAAGGGCGACCGCATCTGCATAGGACACAAGGGAACCATCGGCTTGCTTTATGCCTGTTTCTGGAATGAAATAGTTTTGAGGAGCGGTACACATTTGGCCAGAATATAGGGAGGCGCAAAATGCCTGATTGCGCATGACTAAGCGGAGATCAGCAGCAGAGTCGATAATCACAGAATTGACACCGGCTTTTTCTGTGAAAGCGGTCTTGCCATTCAGACTCTCGATGAATTCACCAAATGAGGAACCGCCCGTATAGTCGATGATTTTAATGTCGGGATGTTCCGCGAGTTCTACGGCGATCAGCTTTGCCGAACTATCGGGCGCCAGTTGAATGGTATTGGGGTCTATACCCTGCTCTTTCAACAACTTTTGCAGCTCCGCAATTACAATTGCGATCGGCAGGATGGCTCTGGGATGTGGCTTTAGGATAACAGGATTGCCGGTGATTAGCGAGGCATACATGCCGGGCATGCTATTCCAGGTGGGGAAGGTGGAGCAGCCAATACAGAGAGCGATTCCCTTAGGTATGGCTTTGTAGGTTTTTTGGATGTTGATTTCCGTACGGCCCATGGGCTTTGCCCAGTCTACCAAGTCGGGGAAGCGCTTTAGCTCATGGTATCCCAATGCAATTGCTTCCATAGCTCGATCAGCCGCATGAGGGCCGCTTGCCTGGAACGACATAATCCAGGACTGACCGGTCGTGTGCTGTGTGGCGTAGGCTATCTCGAAGAATCGCTTCTTCATTCTTTCGAGGCTCTCGATTAGCAAACCGGCTTTGTCTTCTGTGGAGACTTTGCTCCAGGATTTTGCCGCCTGTCTTGCCTTGTTAATCAGCTGTTCTACTTCGAAGCGCGGGTACTTGATACCGAGTTCTTCTTGAGTGAAGGGAGATTCCTCTTCTCCTGTTAGTGCACTTGGGTCTTGCTGTAGCAGCTCAGCAAATGGCTTTTGCAGATGCTTATCAAACGCAGCCTTGCCGTCTTTGGTGGAGTCTGGCGGATAGGCTTTGGGATGCTCTGGATATGGAGCGTAGAAATGACGTTGATGCGTGGCTTTGACTGCCTGCTCTAGTTTTTCACGGTGTGTTTGGAAGAGTGATTTGCTGGTGTCGCTCATGCTTGCCTTTTTGTGATTCCTAAAGAATCGCAAAGGTAGGCTTTTAGCTAAGACGCATACTGCCTTAATGGAAGGAATATCGCCCGTCTTCCTTGACAAAGACAAAGGGCAGTTGCTTTTGCTCTTCGAAGAATTGGAATCCTGTTTCCAGATTGTCCCAAAGTGCCAGAGTCGTTGACTTATTTTGTTCAGTCAGTTGATTGAGCACATAATCGGGTCTGCCCTTGGAGAAGTCGTAGGGGAAAATATGCACGGGAATGTTTTCTTGACCTCGATCACGGGCATACATACACAAGAGATAGAGGTTTTGAATTTCCTCGTTAGTCATCGGCAGGCAGCCAACAGTTTTGCAAGCTCCGTGGATGTAGATATCGCCACCCAGTGAGCCACGTACGCCCAGTATAATATCGGACTGATTGGGATAGCTAACCCGCATGGATAGATGATAGCCGCTTAGAGGATTGAATTTGTCGATCACATAAAATCCTTCTGGGATTTGTTTGTCGTACTGTTTTCTTTTGGGGCCGAGGTTGCCGGAAAGGGCGCAGACAGGGTAATCTTTGAATTTGAGAAATTTGCTCTGCCCTTTTGGTTTGACCCAGACTTCCAGTCGGGCTTCTTGCTTGAAAACGCGGAAGAAGATTTCTTCTGTGTTGGCAAAGGAAAGGCCCATTCGGCTGAATTCGCCGGCAAGGGCGCCAAGCTTGGCATCTTTGGCTTTTTGGACTCGTTTGTACTCCAGTTGCTCTTCTTCGAAGCTCTGGCTTTGGGCAGCCATTGAGAGGCAAACTAGCAGAAGCAGGGATAGAATTTTATGCAGCATGCTTATTGGTGATCAGTATTTATTCGAGTCTAAATTTGACGGGTAAGGTAAGTAAAACAGGTACACTTTGGCCCTTTCTGTAGCCGGGTATCCATGCTGGCATTTCATGTAAGACCCGCAATAATTGATTTTCCATTCCGCAGGCTTCCCCCTTTTTGATACTTGCGTCTTGTACCTGGCCCTCGGCATTGAGTACGAGCGATACATAGAGTACAATCTGGTCTGTCTTGTGATAGCACTTTTCCGGTACCTTGACCTGCTTGTGAATGTATTCTCTTAGTGCGTAATCGCCGCCAACATATTCTGGCAAGGAATCAACTTCAAATGCCTGATAAGGTTTGATCATTTTGTTGGCGCTGGCTGATGCTTCCAGATCCTCAGCTACCGAAGGCTCTGCCTCTTCAGAACTATTAGTATCCACCTCCAGAGCTGATGCTCCTTCGGTTCGCTCCGCGAAGCCCAGTGGAGGCATATCGGTAATCTCTGGAGTCTCAGCCTTAACTTGCTCGGCCATCTCACCTTCAGGTTCTTCTGCGGCTGAATCCCGCTTGCTTTCACTTGCTTGCGTTGGTGATTCTTTGGTTGCTATCTCCTTTGTTTTATCTTTTTTCTTATCCTTACTGTCTCGTTTATCAGGCTTTTCCTTTTTGATTTTCTCTTTGGTGTTCTTTTTCTCTTTCTTCTTCTTTGGTTTTGTTGACCGTGGTTCCCTTTCAATATCTGGTGAATCGTTTGTACTCTCCTCGGGGCTTGCCGAAACGGGTTCCGGAATTGTGGCTGGAGGCGTGGTTGGGGGAGGAGCAGCTCCACTTGCTTGCGGGCTCGTTGAATAGTAGGTATCCTTGACAAAGAAGTCCATAATATTGATTCTCATAGGATTGTTGAGAAA
This sequence comes from Chitinophagales bacterium, assembly GCA_020629005.1. GTDB lineage: Bacteria > Bacteroidota > Bacteroidia > Chitinophagales > UBA2359 > JAHDDV01. The sequence continues at coordinate 13,544 of JAHDEE010000124.1, read as the reverse complement.
CCAGCTCAGATAGTCTGAGTAGATGATTTTTTTGGTGTCGTGAAACTTCCAGAATTCTTCCTGATTACCCGCTCCCATCACCCAGAAGTTGTAGCTGTCGAAATAGTTTTTCTCCACCAGCTCATTATGTCTCTTGTAAATGTTGATAGGATACTTTTCGGCGTAGACCTGATTCCACAAATCAAGGAAGTCTTTGCGAATGTAGCTAATGGCTCGAAGTCGATTGATCTTGCCTTCGGCATTAGCCCCGCGGTCCATTCGCAGCAATCCGTTTTTGTCGAGAATCGAGAAGATCTGCTCGTGGGCTTCCTTCAGGTAGTTGGTGCCTTCGCGTGTCAACACTATTTTGGGACTTGCCGAGCTTTTCTTCTCGATCATGTCCCCATATACCCGATAGACAATGCGGCTAATCTCGTCAAATTTATCTCCGCCATTTCGATTAAGGTTGAGAAAGAGTTCGCCATAATACAGTGCCCATATGGGTTCATTGGACTTTGCATAGGTCTTGGTACACCAGTAATAGTTGTCCGAAAAGATTGGATCGCTTTCAATGCCTTGCTCCCAAAATTCCAAGGCTTTTTGATGATCCTCTCTGATCATCTCGATGATTCCCAGGTCGAGCTGTAGTTCGCCTTCATTAGGATACTTTTCTATACCTGCGTTGAGTACCTGCTTTCCTTTTTCGTACTGACCGATGATATCATAGGTGTTACCGACGATCCGATAATAGGGTATGCTTGCAAGACCTTTTTCAATTACGGGTTCCAGTTTCTCAAGCAGTTCCGGATACTTTTCCTGACGATACAAGGCCATACCGTAGCCAAAGAGAAAGTCGATGTTATCTGGTTCGTAAACAAGTGCTCTTTCCCAGGCTTTGGCAGCTTCGTCAAATTTGCCTTCTCCCATTTTGGTATTGGCAGTTTGCACGTGCAGCTCTATTGCCTTGTTTTGAGCGAACAAAGAAAGGGAGAATAGCAGACACAACAGACCAAACCAGCTCTTCATAATGGGGATATTCTCAGTTTTGGACTATAAAGATGCTAAAAAGTATCGCAGTGCTGAAATACTGGTGATTCATCGTTGTTAGGCGTGTATTAACTGAGCTTTTCTTTTAGGTACTTTGCTGTATGAGATTGCTTGACTTTGAGCAGTCCCTCTGGAGTCCCTTGATAGAGAATATTGCCTCCAAGATCGCCCCCTTCCGGACCGAGATCAACCACATAATCTGCTGCTTTGATCACGTCCGGATCATGCTCGATTACCAGTACCGTATGTCCTTTTTCGACCAAGGCATTTAAGGCAGTCAACAAGATTCTCACATCGTCGAAGTGTAAACCGGTGGTTGGCTCATCGAAGATGAAGAAAATCTTTTTGGAGCTGCTGCCCTTGCCTAAAAAGAAAGCCAACTTGACCCGTTGGGCTTCTCCACCGCTCAATGTGCTGGATGATTGTCCCAGTTTGACATAGCCAAGTCCCACCTCTTCCAGTGGTCGGATTCGCTTTTCCACTTCCTTGGCTTCGGAGAAGAATTGAAGGGCTTCAGATACGGACATCTCCAGAACCTCGAAAATATTTTTGCCCTGATACTGTACTTCCAGTACATCTTGCTTAAATCGTCTGCCTTGGCACTCCTCACATTCCAGCTTGATGTCAGCCAGAAACTGCATTTCTACTGTTGTAAAACCTTCTCCTTGACAGTTTTCACACCTGCCGCCGGGAACATTGAAAGAAAAGTGTTTTGGTTTGTAGCCGCGGATCTTAGCCAGATTTTGTTTGGAATATAAGTCCCTGATGGCATCATAAGCCTTGATGTAAGTGACTGGATTCGATCGAGAGGATTTGCCGAGCGGATTTTGATCAACCATTTCTACCTGATCAATCGCTTGCAGATCACCGGTGAGGCTTTTGTACTTGCCGGGAGCATCTCCTACTTTTTCAATGGTTCTTTTGAGCGCGGGGTAGAGTACGTGCTTGACCAGGGTCGTTTTGCCAGAGCCGCTGACGCCAGACACAGTAATCAGCGCATTTAGCGGTAGCTCCAGATCTACTGATTTGAGGTTGTGTTGCCTTACTCCTGTGAGCTGTATTTTGTTGGCAGAGCTCCTACGCTTTTCTGGTACACTTATCGACTGCTTTCCGTACAGGTAGGCTGCTGTCAGACTGTTTTTATTCTTTTTGATGTCCTTGGCCTTTCCGGCAAAGACCAACTCACCTCCATGTATGCCTGCTCTTGGTCCCATATCAATCAAGTGATCTGCGGCTTTCATTATTTCTTCTTCATGCTCAACTACGAGTACCGTATTGCCAAGATCACGTAGTCTCTTTAGCACCGTAATCAGCTTCTCAGTATCACGAGGGTGCAGACCGATCGACGGCTCATCCAGCACGTAGAGGCTGTTGGTCAGATTGCTGCCGAGAATACGCGTCAAATTGATTCTTTGGGTCTCGCCCCCGGATAGGGTAGAAGAAAGCCGATTCAGGTTCAGATACCCCAGACCAACCATTACCATAAACTGAAGTCGGTTGATAATCTCAGGCAAGATTTTCTTTGCGATCTCCTTTTCTGACTTGTTGAGTTTGAGCCCATTCAACAATTGGAGATTTTCGTCAATTGGCGCCAGGATGATGTCGTTGATGTTTTGTCCATCGATTTTGACGTACTGTGTTTCTTTACGCAATCGGGAACCCTTGCAGTCAGGACAGCTCGTTCTGCCTCTATACCTGGCCAACATGACTCGATATTGTATCTTGTATCCTTTTGTTTCCAGGTATTTGAAAAATTCATTGAGACCAGTGAAGTACTCGTTTCCTTCCCAAAGCACAGCATACTGTTCTTTGCTCAATTCGGCAATAGGTCTGTGGATCGGAAAGTCAAAATGTTCTGCTGCATCGATCAGCTGATTCTTGTACTCCTGCATTTTCTCTCCTTTCCAACAGGCAATTGCATCTTCATATACTGAGAGCGAAGGATCGGGAATGACCAAATTTTCGTCAATACCAATTACAGAACCCCAACCCTCGCACTTTTGACAGGCTCCGTAAGGACTGTTATAACTGAAAAAATGGGGAGTTGGCTCATTAAAGAGCATTCCGTCCAGTTCAAAATTTCCGCTGAAGGCACGTTCCTTTCCATCTACCTCCTGTATAAAGCAGTGTCCGTCACCTTCATATAGAGCTGTTTGAACGGAATCCGCCATTCGCTTCTGCTGCTCTTCATCTTTCTTGTCAACAGCTAGGCGATCGACAAGAAGTTTCAACTTTTTGTTCTTGAGTCCACGAGGTTTTAGGTCTTCAATATGTTTGATTTCGCCATCTATCCACAGCCGACTGAATCCTTTTTGCAACAGTAAGTCCAGTTCTTTGGACAATGGACGACTGCCTGGATTCACAGGAGCAAGTATGTACACTTTCGTGCCCTGTTTCATTTTCAGCATATAGTCGACCATATCTGAGACTTCAAGCTTTTTTACCTGCTTGCCGCTGATGGGGGAGTAGGTTTTTCCAACCCTTGCAAACAGGAGGCGCAGATAGTCGTAAATTTCAGTCAGTGAGCCTACCGTTGATCTTGAGCTGCGGGATACCACTTTTTGCTCGATGGCTATTGCCGGGCAGATACCTTTGATATAATCTACATCTGGCTTATTGATTCGGTTAAGGAACTGACGGGCATAAGAAGAAAGACTCTCCACATACCTGCGCTGTCCTTCTGCGAAAATAGTATCTATGGACAGAGAAGATTTTCCCGAACCGGATACCCCTGTGATCACGATTAGTTGATTCCTCGGAATCGCTACATCAACATCTTTCAGGTTATGCACTCGCGCTCCCTTAACGATGATGTATTGCTTTGCACTTAGCTCCTTCATGTCTTCCACTAGATTTGCTTTTCCATTTCGATTGTGGCCCAGAGATACTCAATTAGTCTGTGATATACAATTTTGTGGCGCCTGTGTTACTATTACAAACTAATGTCGTCTATTGATTTTAACCGGAAGCGACGCTTTGGAATACTATTTGGTTGTCATATTCCAGCACTATTCGACAAAAATTTTTTAATTCTTAGCGGATATTTTATATTTGCTGTTGTCCAACCGGATTATCTTTTCACAAAAATAGAATCTATCGACACGGAACTTTACGCGAATTAACTTTTTCAGGAAAAAACATATCGATGAAGAATTTGCGTTCAGTGACCGACGAGACACTAGTAAAGTGTTACGTGGACGGTGAAGAGAGAGCCCTGGCCGAGCTTATTAGTCGGCACAAGTCAAAAATTTATACCTCAATTTTCATGTTCGTGAAGGATACTTACCTCGCAGAGGATATCTTTCAGGATACCTTCATTAAGGTAATTGACACCTTGAGACGAGGGAAGTATTATGAAGATGGGAAATTTCTTCCCTGGGTGATGCGAATTGCGCGTAACCTCTGTATAGACCATTTCAGAAAGACCAAAAGAAGACCGGCAATCACCAATGCCGAAGGATACGATATCTTTGATGTACTGCCTTTTGAGGAAACCAATGCCGAAGAGAAAATTATCCAGAAGGAGACCATTTCCAAGGTTAGAAGATTGATTGATCTGCTACCTAAGGAGCAAAGAGAGGTGGTTGTTTTGCGTCATTATGCGGACATGAGTTTCAAGGAAATCGCCCAGATTACCGACGTCAGTATCAACACTGCTCTGGGTAGAATGAGATACGCTTTGATAAACATGCGCAAGTTTGTAGAAGAAAAGCAGATAATTTTGTAGGCTCTGCAATAATGTGAAATTCGAGGGCGTTTATAGGGCGATTGTTATTTCTAATGAAACACCGCCTATGAAGATGTCCTACAATGAAAATGATCTCCTACGTTTGATTTATCGGGAAACTACCGAGGCTGAGAGCAAGGCCATAAGAGCTGCAATGGTTGCGGATTTTGCCTTGAGCGAACGATATCGGCAATTAGAAAAAATTCACGATGTTCTCGATGAAGGATTTCGTAACCCAAATCAATCTTCTATCGATCTAATTATGGAGCACAGTAGAAATACTACTCCGCTTGAAACTTATTAACCGAAATCCTACCAAATAAAAAAAGCCCGCGATGCATGTCGCGGGCTTTTTTTGTTTGCTGGGTCTTGAATTACTTCGCAGCAGCTCTATAGGTTTTCTAATCATTCAAGGTCCAGTCGTATTCAAGGTAAGAAACGGCAGCATCGCTGGCAACATTTAGCGCTGCATACTGGGTGATGTAGTCAACAATAATTGCTGCTCTGTCGTCTGCATCCATACCTGTAGTATCCTGATCTGTATAATCAGGCAGGTACCAGGCAAATAGTTGCGAAACAGCTACACTATCCACTTCCAGATAATTGTAGGTTTCTGTATTTATGAAGCGGAATGCTTGAGATTCTAAATCCTGCTCCAGCGCTTCAGCTGTATATGCCCGATCTAATAGGGGAGGACACGAAGTTGCAGCACAATTTACAGCATAATGAAAAAGCGCATCGTCCGTATCAGGATCGCTATCCGCAAATAGGGGCCGAATGATATGCTGTTCAATCGAATCCAGACTGTACATCTCATCGCCAATTGGGATTTGTTTTGTGCCCCAGGGATCATTTAGATCCATGATACTTTGCAGTGGATAATTTTCCAGAATGAGGTTTACAGTAAATGCATTATAGGCATTGATCCAGTAGCACTTTTCTTCTGCCAGGGACCAACTGGACTCCGGAGGATTACCACTCAGCGTATTCAGATAAATACGAAGGTCGTCAAAGCGTGCAAGGATGCCAGGATAGTTAACATTTCCAGCTTGGGAAACATTGCCTTCCAGCACCTTGGTCCAACGATCATGACTGACAATACCTATGCAGTCTACGGTTTCCGCTACCTCCAGGGGAAATACTTGGTTGTTCACACTATCTTCTTTTGGAACATACAAACTCATCTCTAGCTCCGTCCAGTTATCCCCCAGAAGACTATCGATCACAACAGGAAGATCTGCAAACTGATAGGTGCCGTATAGGTTTTTATCGGCTGCTACGCCAATAGTAAATTCCTCAGTTTCTTCTACCCCCTCAAAGTCAAAGTCAATCTGCACGCTATATAGCTCGCTGCCATCGGGACAGCCAATTATCTGTGGGTTAAGATTGGTGATATTGGGATTCAGAGCCACAGGGTCGTCCTCTTTGCACCCGACCAAGGATAATAACATGAAAGCCAGGATTATGGCAATTCTACTATTCATAGGATTTGATTTTCAGGAAATTCTTTTCGGCAAATGTAAATGCTATCAACGGGTGGAAATGTCTTGTTATGGATAAACTAAGTGCTAAGCAGTTTCCAGCTGCCGATTCAATCGATCGGCTATCGGATGTAGACACTCACTCCAGTTTTTAGACGCATAATTCTAGAGTTTATTGTTACATCCGGATTCTGGAGAAAGTGGCCCGATCTGGTTTTCAATTACAAAAAGCGTGGAAATCGAAGTCCTCCGCCAGGTGATGCAAAGCTAATATTTAATTTGTGTCTCCATCCTCTCTCACAGTCCTTGACCCTCACATTGATCTTTCTTTCTTGGTCTACTCCACTTTGCTCTTTGCTCCTTGCTTCTTGCTCTTTGCTCTCTAC
>JAHDEE010000124.1:0-6824 GCA_020629005.1 Chitinophagales bacterium | reverse complement strand
CTCATACAGTTGAGAAATGTCTTGACTTAGATAATTTATTCTGAAAAGCACGTTTTATTATCGGAGCTTCTGTTAATTTTGCCTGCCCGCCACCATTAAGGAATAACTTTTGTTAAGTAGCTCTGTTGCTGACAGCTACCCTCTGAAAGTCCTTGTTTATTGACGGCAGCTTTAAGGGTAATACCAACTCTCGAAGGCCGTATTCGAAAAACATAGTAAAATCCCACTGAGTCTATGATGAGGTTACTTATCGTCATCTTATTGGTTGCTCATGTGTGTTGTGCATATGAACTAAGAGCGCAATGCGATGCCGTCTCCATTAGCTTTATTAATGAACTTTCCGAAACCGTTCCGGGACATTGTTTCACAGATGCTGTAGTGGAGCCCATTGGAACTCCTGCAGGAGGTACTTTCTCTGGTCCTGGAATTATAGATCAGCACATCATCATCACAGAGGCTGGAGCTGGAGTGCATACCTACATCTACACAGTAGACATTAATGGAGTGGAATGCCAGGTAGCTGCGGAGTTTACGGTTGTAAATCCTCCTCAATTTGGTGCTTATGCAGACCTTACTCAGGACCCTGTTTATACGAGTTGCCTAAGCGATCCACCATTGACTCTACTGGGAGAAGCGGCTACAGGATTGTTTAGTGGTCCGGGCGTCGACGGTGCTGCAAGCACCTTTGATCCGCAAGCCGCCGGGCCAGGTACACACCAGATCAGTTATTTTAGTGTTCAGGATGGAGTGGTATGTGAGTCATATGCCTTCCTCTCTGTTGTAAGTCTCGGTCTTTACACAAATCCCGGTGGGGTTGGGGCTTCATTTTCAACCGCCATTTGCAGCAACTCATTGCCAGTCTACCTTGTTGCTTCACCAATTGGAGGAACATTCTACAATGAAGCAGGACAAGAAGTAGAGGCCGAGATTGATCCTTCAGCACTGGGTGCAGGAACACATACTTTTGAGTATGTGGTAGATGGGTTTGATTGCACCGCAGAGGCCACACTCGAGATTGTGGCGCCCACCGAGCCAGCCCAGTTAGGACCGATGGAGACTGTCTTTTGCATCCATGACGATCCGGTTCCAATTGTAAGCAGCGCTCCCAACAACCCTCCAGTCACCTATATTGTAACCAATGGAAGCGAGGTGGATAGTATTAATCCTGCCGCCCTGGGTGTAGGGACCTACGATCTTATCATGCTGCATTTCGAAGATAACAGCTGCGCAACCAACGATTCTTTATTGATTCAAATCGTGGAACCGCCTGTCTTGGCATTCAATGCCATCCCGGATTCTGTTTGTATTACCTCAGGAATCTACGAAGATGTAACCGGTGTTCCCGCTGGTGGAACTGTTGTTGGTCCGGGAGTAAGCGGAAGTAGCTTTGATCCTTCTGGTCTCTCGGTTGGTGTATACGACTATACCTACTATTACGAGGATTCTTTAGGCGCATGCGAAGACAGTTTACAATTTGACATCACAGTGCTTACTGGTGAATTGGATGTAAACTTTGAAAGAACGGCCTCGGCTTGTTATACCTACTCGGATACTTTGCACTATTCCGGTGAATTTGGTACGCCACCACTCGACTTTTCCTGGGATGCCCCTTTGGGTTTGATCGAGTGGGATATTGGCGATACGCTGGTAGTTCGGTATGATCAGCCAGGATATTATGACGTGACCTTGACAGTGACGGATGCGCTCTGTCGTACAGGCACCTTCACCAATACGCTGGACAAGGGAGAGCTGCAAGTAGAAGCCAGCCCTGATCAAACAATTCTCTTTGGAGAATCAGCCGATATTTTTGTGGAGGCCGAGTTTCTGTTACCGGATTTGACTTATCAATGGGAGCCAGCAGAAACACTCTCTTGCGATCAATGCCCTAACCCAACAGCGAGTCCCAACGTGACCACGGCCTATATTGTCTCAGTATTTGAACCCTTGGGCTGCACAGGAGTTGATACCGTGATTGTAAATGTGATCTCAAATCAAGCAGGTAACCTTTATGTGCCCAATGCCTTCACTCCGAACGGAGATGGAGTCAATGATGACTTTGTGGTATCAGGTAATTCCATAGAAAATTATGAGCTGTTGATCTATGATCGATTTGGGGAACTGGTTTTCAAATCGGTAAATCTCAGTGATACCTGGACCGGTGAATATCAAGGCCAGTCTCTTGATCCCGGTGTATTCATGTACGTTGTCCAGGTCACCTACCTCGACGGAGAGGAGGCCTTCAGCAAAGGCAGCATCACTCTGATTAAATAATAATACTGTAAAAGTCCCATCCCACGGCCATGAAATCACTTGTACTCGTTTTTTTCTCAGCTTTTCTTTTTTGCAGTCTCCAGGCGCAAGATGCTCACTTTAGCCAGAATACACCCGGCAACCTGCTCAACAATCCAGCGATGATGGGCGTAATCAATGGTCCCTATAGAGTTAGTGCTGCTTACCGAAACCAGTGGAACACGGTGGATGTTGGGCAGCCTTTCAGAACTATTTACGGCTCCTTTGATAGCAGAATCATCTCCAACGGAGATCAAACCACCAGTCTGAATGGTGCTTTGATGGTCATGAATGACAAAGCAGGAGATCTCGGCTTTGGAACCCGTCAAATCGAAGCTGGTATCGGTGCCGCTGTAAGAATGAGTGAAATTCATGGAGTTTCGCTTGCGGCTATGGGAGGACTTGGACAAAAGAGTCTTGACTTCAGTGCTGCACAGTTCGGAAATCAATACGATGGCCTTGGCTATGATCCCACGATCAATAGTGGAGAGAGCTTAGCAGACGAAACCGTCAACTACCTAAACCTTAGTGCCGGATTGCTGTACTTCGTTACACCTTCCCAACGAGCAAGTTTTTATCTCGGTGGAGCAATGTACAATATCACAAGTCCCGACATTACTTTTACCGATTACCGTACAAATCTAGCTTCACGACTAGCCTTTCAGTTAGGAGGAAGTGCACCAGTTGCCGATAGAGTCGATGCCCTTGGTTCTGCACAAATGCAATTTCAACAGAGCTACAGAGAGTTGACTGCTTCTGTGATGGGTCGCTACATCTTCATGTCCAGAAACCGAAACACAGCAGGCGAGAGAGCCTTTTCCCTCGGACCAGGTATGCGCATGAGTGGAGGCGAAGATGGATTTGGTACCTTTGATGCATTGATATTCATGGCTCGGATCGATTACGAGACGATTCAACTAGGATTGAGCTATGATATCAACATGTCTGAATTCGATATTGCCACTGCAAACAGAGGCGGCTTCGAAGTCAGCTTTGTATACACTGGGCCGTACCAGGGACGCAATCAACCTGCCTATTGCCCTAGATTCTAGGAAGCAAGCATTATGAAAGGAAAACTATTCCTGATCCCCAACACCCTAGGAGGGGAGAACACAGATATCATACCTTCTCACACTGTTGAGACAGCGAAAAACATAAAATTTTTCATCGTAGAAAATGAGCGAAATGCTCGTCGATACCTGAGTTCCATCGGACTTAAAGGCAAAATACGGGACCTGGAGCTATTCGCCATTGAGAAACACGCGAAAAGGCAGAACTTTGAAAGGATGTTGGCTCCAGCCCTTGCAGGTGCTGATATGGGACTGATTAGCGAAGCCGGATGTCCCTCCATTGCCGATCCTGGAGAGGAGGTGGTGAGTACGGCTCATAAGAAACGTATCAAGGTAGTCCCGTTGGTGGGCCCCAGCTCCATAATGCTCGCACTGATGGCTTCCGGACTAAATGCCGAACAATTTGCCTTTAGTGCTTATCTACCGATAGACCAGCGACAAAGAGAAAATGCCCTTCAAAGGCTCGAATCCTGGGCAAGCAAATCGGGCCAAACGCAAATCTTCATGGAAACTCCGTTTCGCAATAATCAAATGCTGGACAGCATCATCCGGAGCTGCAATCCAAAAACGCGGCTGTGCATTGCTTGTAATATCACCATGAAAGACGAGCAAATTCAGACCAAAAGCGTTCAGGCATGGCGAGAAAAAAAGCCCGATTTGCACAAGAAACCCTGCATTTTCCTGATCGGCAAGAACTAATCCTGACTGCTGCTTTACCACAGTTCATATAAAAAGTCCAGCACTATTTTTATAGGCTCGAATCAGTTAACTTTGTGCTCCGATTGAAAACCGGTTTAACTCAAAAATTAGAAGCATGAAAAAGAATCTCTTGTTCTTGTTGATGTTTAGCCTGCTAAGCTCAGCACTCATCTTTACTAGCTGTGGAGACGACGACGACAGCAATGGCGACAACTCATCTCTGGCAATTGGTGAAATGAAAATGACTGTTGATGGTACTGAAGTAACTACTAGCACCACCGTTGTATCCGAGCCAAGCTTTAACTTCTCGCAAATGCTCATTCAGGCTACCAGTGGCACTACACGAGTATCACTTACTTGCAATGACATAACAGAAGGTACCTACTTGATTGATGTAAACAACCTCTACACACCAGGTTCTTTCGGAAATGCAACTTATTCTCCAAACTACTCTGACATTCTAGACCAATACGGTTCAGTGAGTGGAAGCATCACTTTGAGCGAAGTAACTGCAAGCACTGTGAGTGGAACATTCAACTTTGTAGCATCAAAAAGCGGTGCACAAAACGTGTCCGTTACCTCAGGAGAATTCTACAAACTGGCAAAATAATCGGCCAGAACTTTTCAAAGGAAAAACAGCCTCGTCCAATCGTACGGGGCTGTTCTTTTTGATCCAATAACGTGCTAAGCTCTTGAATTACAAGGTAATCCTCCCGCACTTTGAAGGTCCATTCGACCTGATTCTCTATTTCATCCGAAGAGATGAACTGGATATCTACGACATTCCTATCTTCAAACTGACCAACGACTTCCTGGCCTACATGAAGCAAATGGAAGAGCTCAATATTGAGCTGGCCAGTGAATTTATTCTTGTGGCAGCCACACTCATGCGCATCAAAGCCAAAATGCTGCTGCCCAGAAAAGAAATCGACGAAGAAGGGCAGGAAATTGACCCAAGGCAAGAACTTGTACAGAAGCTGCTCGACTACAAACGCTACAAGGCAGTAGTAGAAGATCTCCGTGATTTGGAGCAGGACCGGATGGAGCGAGACAAGCGTGGAAATGTCCGCAACGAGATGTTGCAGATCTCTAAAGAATTTTCTTTCGAATCTGAGATGGAATCACTGAGCCTTTTCAAGCTCTTAAAGGTTTTCCAAAAGGTAATGCAGCGCCTGGATGATAGACAAAACAGAGTGCAGCACACGGTGATCTCATATCCTTACACCATACGACAGCAAAAAAAACAGCTCAACGAATTTTTCGTATCATTCAAAGGCAAAGCCACTTTTGAGCATGTCTTTGGTCCCTGCGAAAACAGGGTACAGGCACTTTTCCGCTTTCTGGCTATGCTGGAACTTGTTCAGGAAAGAATCATGGGCATCGAAATAGGAGAAGGACATAACAACTTTACCCTCTATGCAGCAGCAAGCTGACATCAGCAGCTCTCAACAATCCAATGACAATCCCCTTGCTAATCTTAGCACAGGCAAAATCATGCTGCCCATACTAATTGGTTTGCTGGTTGTAGCTTACATGCTTTACACTGGTGTAGACATGGACGTGCTTCGACAAACAAAATGGGGTTGGCGCACAGCAGTATTCCTCGTCCTGGCCCTAATACTAATGGCTTTTCGGCATTTCGCCTACATGTTCCGAATCAAAAAACTACTCAACGACAAGCTCAATTGGCGTCAATCATTCGAAGTAATAAGCTTGCTAGAATTCGGATCCGCGGTCACACCATCCACGGTAGGAGGCACCGCCGTCATCTTCTTCCTGATGACCAAAGAAAAAATCAAAACAGGCAAAGCAGCAACCGTTGTTCTCACCACCATGTTTCTCGACGGCATGTACTTCGTCGCCTGCGTGCCCATTATGTGGCTACTCATCGGCAACGAATTCTTTTCTCCCGAGCTAGCCACCGGAGCAATACAATCGCTTTCAGAAGCTAGCTATATCGTCTACACCTTCTTTGTCGGCTACTTCGTAATGACCCTCAATTGCGCCGCCATAGCCTACGGTCTGTTCGTCAGCCCCACCAGCTTCAAATGGCTACTCGAAAAAATCACAGCTTTACCCATTCTCAACCGTTGGCGCGAAGGAGCCAGCCGACTCGGCGACGAAATGATCATGGCCTCCGAAGGCCTCAAAAAAGAAAAACTAAGCTACTGGACCAATGGAATCAGCTCTACATTCCTGGCCTGGACATTGAGATTCCTGGTCGTCAATTGCATACTTGTTTCCATCTCCCTCAATCCCGGTTGGTTCGATCATTTCCTCATCTGGGGTCGACAACTAATCATGTATGTACTCATGGTTCTGGCTCCAACTCCCGGGGGAAGTGGCGTGGCAGAAGGCAGTTTCGCCGCCTTCCTCAGCGATTTTGTACCCGACGGACTCACCGCAGTACTTGCGCTAATCTGGCGAATCATCACCTACTATCCATACCTCGCGCTAGGCGTGATTGTACTGCCAATCTGGATCAAAAGAGTATTCAGCAAAGATACGGCAACGAACTAATCCTAAGTCCTGACCCACTTTTGGATCGAAAGATTTCAACATTGCTAAAGATTAATTTTTAGGAGCGAAAAGCCGCTCGGTCGCGGAAACACCCGTCCTGCTCTCCGTTGCAATGCAGCTCACATTCAGCCGCTTCGTGTATCCTGTATCCCTGTCTTTCCGCAAGCTCCAAGCCAGCGCTACAGGCACACTCAGTCGGCTGCCTGCAAGCTGCATTTCCACTTCGATCAGGGCTATTTTGCCACC
>JAHDEE010000431.1 GCA_020629005.1 Chitinophagales bacterium | reverse complement strand
ATCATGACCTGAAGATAAAGCAAATCAGCAGCAAAGTCAATGTTTAAACATTAAATTAAGGGCTGCTTGTTAGTAGCTGGACCCATTCTCTTACTTAAACTTTCCATGCTCCTACAAATCCAAGGCTCATTCGCTCATTAAAAAGTGCTATGTAACACAGCTACATTACCATTCTCTAAAACCAACATGCTCAATCAACAACGACACTTGCAGCACCTGCACCTTCGAGCGGGCTTCGGTCAGTCCCCAGCATTTATCAACTCGCAGATGCAAATGCATCGCGAGTCTGTGATCAGAAAACTCTTCAGTGACTCTAGGGCCTTTCATCCAATCAATGAGATAAAGGACCCTACAAAATTCTTCGGCGATTCAAAGAAAGTTGGCAAGCTCAAACTAGCAGCCCTTTTTGCCAAGAGCTTCGGAGATCTCAAGAAGCTAAACCATACTTGGCTACAACAAATGGCCACGCACAAGGGCCAACTGAGAGAAAAGATGACCCTCTTCTGGCATGATCACTTTGCCTGCCAGGTCAAACTCGGCATTGCCAATCAATGGCAAAACAATCTATTCCGTCAATATGCTTTGGGCAGTTTCAGAGACTTGCTTCATGCAGTCGCTAAAGACCCTGCTATGTTGATCTTCCTTAACAACCAACAAAACAGGAAAAAGGCACCAAACGAAAACTTTGCCAGAGAGTTGCTTGAACTATTTACACTCGGAGAAGGCAAGTATAAAGAGAGAGACATCAAGGAAGCGGCAAGAGCCTTCACAGGCTGGTCGGTAAATCGAGAAGGCCAGTTTCATTTTGAGGAGAAAAAGCACGACTTCGGAAGCAAGACCTTCATGGGCAAGACGGGCAACTTCGAGGGTGAAGATATCATCAATATCATTCTCGAAAATCGAGACACTGCGACCCATATTTGTCGAAAGCTCTATGCCTTCTTCGTGAATGAAAAAGTCGAGGAACAACGAGTAAAGCAATTGGCAAAAGCCTTCTATAATGGAAACTACCAGATCATTGTTCCGCTCAAGATGATATTCATGAGCGATTGGTTTTACGACAATGAAAACATTGGAACAAGGATCAAATCCCCTATAGAGTTATTGGCTCAGTATGGTCAACTTCTACATCTACAACAAGGACAGGAAAAGAGTTTTCAAATCCAAAAGCAATTGGGACAAGTACTCTTCCAAGCTCCAAATGTTGCCGGATGGAACTGGGGCCGCAGCTGGATTGACAGTTCGACCCTTCCCTTGCGTATGCAACTTCCTTCAATGATGTTTGACGCATATGATTTGAGGAGCAGTGGGATTGCAAGAGAGCAGAGAATAGCCCCAGCGCTGCAGCGACAAGCAATCAAATATCGTAGCAAGGCAAACTGGCAACAGTTTGCGAACCAGTTTTCCGCCGAGCAATCCAGCAAGCTGCCAAGAGCTTTGGCGAAGACACTCCTACAGTCCGAACAAGACAAGGTTGACATAGCGCTTATCGAGAAATATCGAACAGGCAATTCACTTGTCGATCAGGTGAAAAGCATGTCGATCGGAATTATGTCTCTCCCAGAATTTCAACTGTGCTAAACATATCAATGCAAGATTATGAAACGTAGATCATTTGTTCAGCGAGGGGCGCTTGCCACTGCCTCCCTTCTAGTCCCAAACTTCCTCAAAGCCAGCTCCTCGCAATTCAAACCATTGACTAGCCATAAGCGATTGATTGTCATTCAATTATCCGGCGGAAACGATGGTTTAAATACGGTAGTCCCCTATGCCCAGGACGACTACTATCGCCTCAGACCAAAGCTTGCCCTGCAAAGTCATGAGCTAATCAATCTGACTGATAGCCTGGCTTTCAATCATCATCTAAAGCCATTAATGCCGCTCTTCGAAAAGGGAGAATGTTGCATTGTCAACTCAGTCGGTTATCCCAATCCCAATAGGTCTCATTTCCGATCAATGGAAATCTGGCATACCGCCTCGAAGAGCTCACAGCACCTATCCACAGGCTGGTTAGGACGATACCTCGATTCGTCCTGCGATGAGCATTCTAGAATGAGCAAAGCATTGGAAGTGAGTCAGTCTCTTAGTCTCAGTCTCAAAGGAAAGAATCAAAAAGGCATGGCTGTCACAAACCCAAAAAAGCTTCGAACCCTCCTTCGTGATCCATACATGAATCTTGTCTCGCAACACGCACCTACCACTGCGGAAGGAGAGCTTGCTTATCTATACAAAACCTTGAGAGACACTCAGGAAGCTGCAGACTATCTAGCAGAACTATCCGGTAAAGGAAAGCCTAAGGGTCAATACCATGGCAAGCTCGGTCAAAAGCTAAAGAACATTGCCGAGCTAATCTTGGCAGATTGCGACAGCAGCATTTACTACGCCTCTCTTTCGGGATTTGATACGCATGTCCACCAAAAAATCAAGCAAGGAAATCTACTGAAACAATACGCCAACAATATGGCAACTCTGCGCAATGAATTGCATGCTGCCGGACTATGGAAAGATACGCTAATTCTGACCTTCTCCGAGTTTGGAAGAAGAGTAGAACAAAATGCTGGTGGCGGTACGGATCATGGCACTGCCAACAACGTTTTCCTGATGGGAGGATCGCTTAGATCCTCAGGATTCTACAATTCTGGTCCTGACCTCAGCCAGTTGCAAAATGCGGATTTACAATTCGAGATCGACTTCCGCCACATTTATGCAACAGTACTGAAGGAACAGCTGGGAGTTGACCCCAAAGCTGTCTTGGGACAAGCCTTTGAGACCTTGGATTTCCTCTAATATAACGCCAGGTCAACTGATATCCTTGCTTACTAATTATACAGATGACCTAAATGCTTACCGCTGTATCAGAATCCAATCCTCCACCAACACCAACCCCTTTTCCCCCAGGA
>JAHDEE010000430.1 GCA_020629005.1 Chitinophagales bacterium | reverse complement strand
GCGATCCACAATAACCAGAAATTTTTCGACAGGTCTTTTGCTCTTGCTTCGATGGTTCAACCTTTCTTGCGCTCACAATATGAGAAGCTTCTAATGTATTCACCTTTTTGAGTGTCAAATTCCAGGGACTATGCAAGATGGCGGATAGTTTAGGGCTTTGTTAATTGCCTGAGTAAGCAATTCTGTTTCAATAACAGCAAGTCTGCCTCTGAGTTTGGCAGTGCCATAAAAATACCTGAAACGAAGGTAACAAGAGATGATTTCAGTTATATATCGATAGAATATAGCGTGATCAATTAGATACCACTATGAAAAGTAAGCTTATACAACTGTGTTTCAGTATATCAGCGTTATCACTATTTTCTAACATTGCTATAGCACAGCCTAACCTAATTGGGGTAGTATACGAACAAGTGAATCTACCGGCTCTTGCCTTTGCGGACTTTAACTCAGACGGACTGCTAGATGCCTTAACTCCTCAAGGCTGCTCAATCAGCTTCTTCGAAGAGACCCCAGGAGAATTCCTGACGTGGGATAGCTCCTATATGATCACGGAGCCGCTTGTCGTAGATATAGACAATGATGGGGATTTGGATTTTTATACGCAGATTTCAGAACAAAGCTATTTTTTCTGCAATGATGGGACTGGACAATTCGAAATCAAAACACCGATACTCGATTCTATTAAAGCAGTCGGGTTTGAAGATCTTAACAGTGATGGACTTCAAGACCTGCTTGCCTTCAAGCTGGACACAGGTCAAGGCATACCACATCCGGAGCTAAGAGCATATCACAATTCTGGACAAGAATCTACGTGGTCGTCCATTGAACTATGGGATTTCGAAGGAAGCTCCGGTTTACCAGGCGAGGTCCTATACAAAGATCTGGATAACGATGGTGATAAAGAAATAGTTGCAGGTCTAGGCTATCTAGTAATGGGGCTGTATCGACTGGAGACAGGATTATATTCAGGAACAGTGATCTATGACGTAGAGTCGTTTGCCCAGCACTTAGGTTTTGATGCCTATCATCTAAATGGAGATGGCTTTCCAGACCTTACAATCAATGGAATGGGTCAATTCATCTTGGTAAGCGATTCTGCCTTAAATTATAACTTCGCATTTGATCATCCTTTTGATGACTTTAAAATCATCGCAGGATTTGATTTCAATGTTGATGGTTGTGAGGATCTTTTGGTGAGAGATGGTAACTTCTATTGGAAAACTTGTAGTGGAATTGGGGAATACCTGGATGAAGCGTTGCCAACTTCAGGAGGTAGACCCATGTTGGTCGACTATGACAACGATGGAATAGATGAATTGCTCCTTGAGAATACAGTAGCACAAAAACTCAAAATATGTGAGACAAATGAGTCAGAACCAATAATCACCACATTCTTTGACAACTACCTTGCAAACGTTCAGACCCTCTCTACCAGCGATCTCAATTCCGATTCTCTGGATGATTTGATTATGCTAAGCATTGACAATAAGCGATTATTATGTTGCATAAACGCCGGACAGAATAACTATGAAGCACCTCAAATCTTGGTAGAAAATGCAGAATCCCTGCATCTGGCTGACCTAAATCAGGATGGTCGATCGGAAATCGTGTTCATAAGAGACAATCAGTTAAATGCATTGTATTTGAATGAAAGTCTGGGGCAAGATAGCATTAGCCTACTGATCAACAGTCTGCAAACCAACAGCTTTCTGATAAAAGACTTTAACAAAGACTCCTTTCCGGATCTGGTATTTAAGAGTGAGAATACGGTAGAGATATGGATAAACAATTCTGTGGGGCAATTCAATCTTGAATTGGATGTCAAACTGACAGAAGAAACTCTTCGAGCAGTACATTTGGCTGATTGGAATTCAGATTCACAGCTAGACGTGATAGCCTCTATCAGAACAGACTCTAGCTTAGTAATAAATGCCTACTATGTTCTTAACGACAGCCTGGATATTCAAACAGGCACCAAGATATCTGAAGTTCCAGGACCAATTACTCCGGCAGTTTTTAGTATCACTGATTGGTCGGGGGATGGAGTGCTGGATTTGGTCTACAAGCAGCATGAGGTATTGATCCTTGCAAGAACGGGGGAGAACTTGATGGCTTTCCCCGAAGACACCCTTTCTCTGCCTCCTGGAGGAGTGAGCCATCCAGCTGGAACATCAAGCTTCGACCAAGATGTTTCACATGATGGATATCCGGACATCGTGACAAAGGGAGCGCTCTTCATTTGGGACCCTCAGTTGGATGCTTTTGGACCAATGCAGTTGATTCCTCAGTGGGATCTGGTATTATCAAACTTAGTTGCAGACTTCAATGGAAATGGATTAAACGAAATTATCACTGCCGACACTGAAAACAGAGTAAGTGTCTGGGAATATGAACCTTTTGAAACTCCTACTAAGCTTGTCTTACAAGATTCTTCAGACAAACAAATCTCCTGTACATTGTACCCTAATCCTACCGCAAGGGAGGTACATATTTCCGTGACCCAAGATATTCAGTCTCTGAAAGTCTTCAATCGTACAGGAGAGCTTTTCTACCAGCAAGTTTTCAATGATCCTGTATCTGACTTTAGTATACTGGTGGCGGATTGGCCGGAGGGCTACTACTTTGTAAATCTCGGCATCGAGCAGCAAGATCTGAATCAACGATTCCTTCTTGTTCACTAAAACTTTGTGCAGAGATTCCGTAGGCAACAATACTGATCAACCTGCTACTACGCCAGACTGAGCCCCCCCCCCTTGCAATCAATTCTATGTCAGTGCACACTGCAATATTCAGAGCCGCCGCCGGACACTGAGCGGAGTCGATTGCCCGGTGGTGGTGGGCCATCTTCTAGACTCGCAGGGCTTTACCCTCTCCTTTCCAACAGTCCTTCGACTAGTGCCC
>JAHDEE010000123.1 GCA_020629005.1 Chitinophagales bacterium | reverse complement strand
ACGTGGGAGCGAGGGTGCAAGATAGCCCCGATGGAAGAGGAAATACAAGTGCTATACACAGCTCTGAGCGCCCGCCAGCTGTGGCTCCAAAAAGAGACACAGATGGCGGTGCAGCGAAGGCTGTGGATAGTGCTTGTATTGGAACGGACAGCGGGACTGGAGTTTGAGCGATGGGTGCTGCTTCGCTTCTAAAAAAGAAGCAGGTTGTTGATTTTAGTTAAACTACTGAATGATGGGGATCAGTATTTTTCCATTGAGGTGGTCGGGGAGGGGACTGTTTTTGCCCACGAGGATATTGATGGGGATGGTTTGAAAGACCTGATGAGTTTTAGAGATTTCGATAATGGACTTGGTAGTATTTGGAGAGAGTATTATTGGCAGAAATATGTTTTTGGCTTGACGCATACTATGGTCATTTCGATGGGGATGATTTTCTGGATGTAGTGTTGTATGATATTAATGGTTTTACATTCTCTTTCCTTCCTGGATTGTCTGATGGGCATTTTGGTTCGGAGCTTGAAGTTGACGGACCAGCTTCGGATTATTTGAGCGTATCGAGTTTTGACTTGGTGGACATAAGTGGTAATGGTATTATGGATCTGTTGATCTGTAATGAAGGCCATGCGGAGGTGTGGGAGTACGAAAGCGGAGGATTTAGCTTGATGAAATCGGCTGCCTACCCCGTAGGTAGTGTGATGTCTGATCGACTTGATGTTAGTTTGGATGGCCGGATAGATGTTGTATTAGAAGACATTCACCGCTTGTCGATGCATTTTCTTGATTTGGGGTGGTAAGGACTTTTGGTTCTTACTCTGTGAATGCGGACTCAAGAATCTGTCTAAGCTCGACCAAATCGCCGAAATCCCTGTAATTGAATTTTGCGGTTGCAAATTGATAGTACTCTTTGGTAGGAAAATTAGGTAGTCTCTTGCTAAGGGCCTTCATAAAATCCTTACCCTGAAAGTAGACCAGGAATTTGCCAGACTGAATAAACTGATCGTTGAACAAGTTCGCAAAATGATCGAAGGTAGCATCATAATTCGCTTTGCTCCATCCTTTGATTCTATCCAGGGAAGTTTGTATTTTTTGAAATCCGGCGTCTCGGCAAAACTCCTCGGATAAATCCTTTGGTAATACACCACTCTTAGCTTCTAAATTGGTTCCAAAATCAGTTGGAACTCTCAATCTACCCAGCGTGTGTCGAGTAGCTTGAAAGAATTTGATGTCTTTAGCAGCCTGTAAATATGATTCACGTAAGGTTGATGAATGCCAGGGTTTTCCCTCGGAAAATTGTTCAACTGTTGCAAAGTTGAGTAGGTAGTTTTCAAGGGTAGTTCTATAGCTGAAATAGACATAGCTTTCATGACTTTGCAGTCTTTCGCTATCAGGTACAGGTGCATCAAAGTCTCTATCCCTAAAAAATATCTTAAAGTCAGATTTTGATAAACCTTCTTCCCGTACTTGAATAGAACTTTTAGCTCCTCGTTTTCCACCAATTGGAATTATTTGCACAGTTAGTCCAGCAACTACCTTACTTATTATATCAAAATCGGCACTTCCCGCATTACCTTCGCAGTATACTTTGACAATCCTGCTCATGATAGTCGAATGATTTGGTCTTGATCAAACATTACAGCAACGCTTTCCGAATGAGTAGTAAGTATAAATTGATTGTTCTTGCCTAAACTGAAAAGAGCTCTCACAAATGATTGCTGAAGTGATGGATGTAGATGTAATTCGACTTCATCAATGATGATAATTGAATTGTTTATATTCCATCTGGCAAAGTCCAACAGTATCGGGAATATTGCTCTTTCGCCAGCTGACATCTCCGCAATTTCGTATTGGTTTTTACCATCTGAGAGATAAAAGTACGGAGCTTTGGCAGCCTCGTAGGCATCGAAGTCTGGAGCTGACCCGACGAAGAATCGATTGGGAAATACCTTTTTGTACAATTCGTGTAAGGACTCATAAAAGTCGAATTGACCATTTATTAAAGGGCGTTTTTCGTCTGTAACTGCAATATGGAAAGAATATGCTGATGCGAGAAAAGATCTCATCCATTCCAATTGGGGGACTTCGGTGTCTAATGCATTTGAAATGCTATATGAAGTTCGTTGTTCTGTATACCAATAAATGTTGCCGACTCGATCAAAGAGCAGATTCTGTTGATCAACATACTTTGTCAATCTTTTCGCAAATTGATACCCACTAAACTGGAAATAGGCTTTTGCACCCAATTTGGTTGTAACCTTACGGTTATGATAATCGTAGCTCAACTGAACTCTCTTGTACCTGGCGGGTCGACCCAAAGGTATCCCTTTCTCAATTAAGGCTTCCGCATATTCCGCTATTGCATCTACTTCATCATCTGTAAATTCATAGCTACATTTTATCTCTAGTGGAAACCGACCAGTTTGAAGGTGTTCGTGATCAAAACCTGGCCAATCAAATTGATCGATTTGAAATCCTTCTCGTGTTGCAGTTGCGGTGGTCAACACAATTGCTTGCAAAATTGAAGATTTACCGACTCCATTATTTCCGACAATCAATATGGCGTCGGTATCGTCGTACTCGTTTTTGTCCTTGAAGGAAAAGACCTTCCTATCTACAAACTTCTTAAAACTCCTCAATTCAATTTTAGATATTCTCATCCCATACTTTATTCGTCACAAGCGGAGATAGAAGCGGTCCAGCGAGAATTTGATACTTTCATAAGTTATTGTTAGCATCCAAGTCAGGTCGCGTCTCATCGGTAATTATTGCAATGATGTCATCTGGAAATTACACCTTTGAATACGCAATATACCAAAAATACGCTGTTCGGCTGGAGCATTAGGCATTGATCCGCGCGCTGGGCCGGCTGGTCGAAATAGCCCTGGGCGAAGTGGTATGAGGTAGCTGGATGCCGTGGTGACTGCCGACTGATGGCAGCTCGACGATAGGAGAGATGGCAGCAGGCGTGCAGGAACAGGCAGACAGCTGCCGAGTACAAGCGGAGCACAGGACTGCTGCTTGCGCGGCCGGGTTTGTTTCGCTCCAAAAAAAACTGAAAATTTGTTGGTCTAAACATGAACCTTGCTTGTTGTTGGGGGTAGAAGAGGTACAAATCAAGCATGGATTCTAGCGTGTCGAAATACGATTTATTGACGGATGAGGAGTTGATGGTGCAGATTGCAGCTGGTGTTACTGCTGCATTTGATGTATTGTATGATCGCTACAGCAAGCGGTTGCTGTACTATTTCCATCGTATGTTGGCTAAGGATGAGAAGAAGGCGCAGGATTTTTTGCAGGATTTGTTTATTAAAGTAGTGGAAAAGCCGGAAGCTTTTGATGTAAAGCGGAAGTTTTCGACCTGGATTTATACGCTGGCATCCAACATGTGCAAGAATGAATATCGACGATTGGAGGTGCGGCGAAATGGGGCAGAAACGATTAAGCAGATCAATGGAAATGGGGTGGTTTTACCGCGTATTGAGCGGGAGCTGGATAATGAAGAATTTGAACGTCAGTTGTGGGCAGCCCTGGATACTTTGGACGCCAATAGGCGGAATACTTTTCTGCTGCGACATCAGGAACATTGCAGCATTAAGGAGATTAGTGAGATCATGGAAGTTTCTGAGGGTACAGTGAAATCACGTTTGTTTTATACGACCAAAAAACTGGCCGAAAAATTGAGTATTTACGATCCGAAAAACAAGGCGAATGAGTAGGCATTTTGACAAAAACGATATTGAGGCTTTGTTGCTTTTCAAAACGATGGAGCAACTGGATGTAGAGGAATTGAAGTTTCTTGAGAGGGAACTTGGGGGGATTAGCCAGGTGCGTGCCTACCGGGTGATGTTGCTTCGGAGTCGTCAATTTCTGGATGTAGATAAGACGGATGAACTGATTTTGCCAGCTTCTATCAAGGCAAATATTCGTGCTAAGATGAAACATCGCGAGCCGCAGAAGGATGGTTTTGATGTGATGCTTGCTTCTCTATTGTCTTTGCTGCCGCTTGGTAAACAGGCTGTTAGGATTGGCGTTGGGGCTATATTGGTTTTTCTTTTGGGCTTTTCTACCACCCATTATAATGGCAGTTTGATGAAGGGAACCAATGCGCTCGCTGATTCTCTTTCTACACAGTTGGGCAATCAGCCACTGCGTATGCTGGCTGATTCGAGTTCCCGAAATCTCCCTCTGTTCCGTCGATTGGAATTTGGATTCTAGTATTCTTTTGCTTTCGGAGGTTCCGCTAATGCCAGTGCTTTGGTACTTATCTTATCGTGGATTTACCAATCCAGACAGCTTCTGTCATTTCATTTCTGATTAGAAGAATTTGCCGCCTCGCAAAGTCCTATCAATAGCCGAGTCTGAACAGATATCGCTTCTTTCATCAAGCTTTGTTTTTTCACTAAGCAATTGCGGAGTACAGCAAAAGCTTGCGCATTATGGTGCTGTAAAGTAGTGCAAGTTCTGCCAAGCAACTGGCGTAATTGCAGAGTGGAAAATAGTCGTTTATCCAATTCTAGTATCGGACAATTCTTTGCTGTGCAATGCCCTTTTCGGTTTGCACTTCGAGCAGATATACACCTGCATCAAACGGTGCCAAATTGATTCGGAGATCGAGTGCCTCACTGCGCTGATTACTGAGATCAAAACGCTTACCACTTACATCAACCAGATTTAGAGAAGTGACTTCCGAAGATCGGAAGCCAGACGTTTGTACATGAATGATATCTTGTGATGGATTTGGATAGACATTTATGGATAGGTTTTCTCTGCCAATTCCTGCTGGATCGTTTCCAACGTTGGTGCTGAATATCTGGGTAACCGGAATTGGATTTTGGTAAGCATCTATGACCAACAAATCGCTGACCACCAATTGGAAATCTTCGAGTGTCACCTCTTGCTTGCCGATGATGTTTACCTTGGATGTGATCACAAATCCGATGATACCGATTCCACCGTATCCGGTAAGTGCTTCTTGGTCTGTACGGCTATGCGCCATATCATGGAACTGCAACTCCTCGGCAGTAAACGAGAAGTTGAGCGGTTCTGCTTGATCAGCTGTCAACCAGGACATCGACAAATCGGTGAAGATGGAGGATACATCTATTAATGTACTGTCGTAGGCCATTCCAAAGGAGATTCCGTAAGCGTCTTCTGCAGGTTGGGCCTCGGTTCCAAGATGGATCAGGAATTTTACTGTGTCATACACTGCTGGATTTGGTGTCAGTAGTTCGAGCCAGACGACCGTTTCTTCGGAAGAGGATGATCCAGTTTTTCCTGTCGATAGACCATAGTTTTGATAGATGGCATCCAGGTCCTGTCCATTGATGGTGCCGTCGCCATTTGTGTCGGCATGTTTGTAATCTGCTCCATTCTCGAAAGTGCTGCCCCAGTTTGCGGCGGGTTGTTCTGTCCAAATGAGAGAGGCGTTAAAGCGCGGCTCGCCGGAGCTGTTATAGGCGATACCCATCGGTAGCACGTCTCGACCATTAGCGGTGCCATCGAGGTTGGTATCTCCTGGCCAAACGCAATAGGAGTCGGCAGTGCAGTTGAGTTCGTAATTGAGTATTATATTGTAATTATTTGCAATCGGACAATCATCGCCGTCCTGGCTTACGACTGTGATGCTAAAGTTGTCCGTGCCGTAGAAAATTTCGATTGGATCATAGTTCATGTGGCCATTGGCATCAAAGCTAATTTGGCCGCCGGATGCGTTATCAATAGCCGAGGCGCTCAAAATTTCACCCGCAAGTTCCGGATCGAAAGTATAGGTGTCACCCATGATCAAATCTTCTGAGATTGAAATTTGATCTGTGCCGCTGTCTAATTGACAAAGGCGGATATGAAGTGTTGTCTCTGTGCAAGCGGCGGGAATGGCATCGTCACATACATTATAAACAACAGTCATCCATGCGCCGTCAGCACCGTCGGCAGATTGATAGGTCAGCGCACCATTATCCTCGATAATGGCATTACCGACGGTCGGTTGAGTGATGATCTCCGTCAAGGTAATGTTGCCTGAATCTGCATCGCTGTCATTGGCGAGTACATTTATGGTACTGTCTTCAGGTAGCTCATCAAAGTAATGTAGGATGAGTGTATCGGAGACAGTGGCGGGAGCGACATTCGTGCTGCTTACACTAATGACCAGGGCGGCCTGATCGCAGAGCGAAGGAATGGCATCGTCGCAAACATCGTATTCAATTATTAATGGATTTTCCTCATCAGTTATCTGATCCAGGGTGTATAGGATATTTCCTTCTGTATCGATGGTCGCCGAGCCGTTATCTATTGCGCTTGTTATGGAAACGGTGAGCAAATCACCATTAGGGTCAACATCGTTTTCCAGCACATTGATTAATGTATCGAGTGGCGGGAACTGATCGTAGATAATATTCACCGTATCATTGGCGGCAATGGGTGCTTCGTTGGTATTTGTGAGATTCACCGTGACTGTGGCCTCATCGCAATAAACAGGCAGACCAGAATCGCAGATGCTATATGTAATTGTGACATTCTCTGTATCAGTAGCGGGGTAGAATACAATTTGTCCGTCGACTACTTCGGCGCTACCACTTTGAGGAGAATTTGTGATTGTTAGATTCAGTTGATCACCGTTCGGATCTGTATCATTGTCAAGGGCATCAATCGCAATTTCACTTGGAATTAAGTCTGAATATGATACATTTGATATGTCGTTTTCTGCAATTGGTGGGTTGTTGTCCGAAGTTACCGTTATGGTGATGTCAGCTGTATCGCAGTTTCCGGCGTTATCACAAATCATATACTGCATCACCACTTCGCCCAAATAATTCGGATCATCAGCGGCATAAACAATTTCGTTCGCTATGATAACGGCGCTTCCGGCTGTAGGTGCTCCGGAAATTTGACTAATCGAAAAGCTCTCATTCAGTTCATGTGTGTCATTTTCCATCACATTTATAATAACACTGGCACCAATCTCAACGTTTGTGTCGTCATTAGTGGCCGATATTAGATTGCAGTTTTCCAAGAAGAAAACACTTGGCCCGGCGGTCATATTCAGCGAAGAAAGGGCGTCAAGTGAGGGGCCATTTCCGTCGATAACATTGTAGATTGCTGAGGTGTAAAGTTGTTGTCCATGGTATCCTGTTGCATCGGTGTAAGAGAAGGTTCCATTGTCGTTGACTGCAACTATTGTACCCATGTCAAAGCTGGTACTAGCTTCGTCTGTATGTAGGTAATATGCAAGTGCATAATCATCTGCATTGTCCATCCAATTGGCTGTACAACTCACGGAAATACTGAGTTCTTCTCCCTCACAAACGAAATTTTCGCCAGGATTGATGGAGCCAATTATTGCCGGGCTAACACCAGCAGGGCAGCTAATTTCGCCATCTGATAGTTCGTAGCAATTATTGGCTGCATCGAGTATTGAGAGTGAATAATTGTACGTGAATCCATTAGATGAATTGCCATCGATATAGCCAAAGTCAATTGTGCTTTCATTGTAGGTTTGCTCAATATTGGTGCCATTATCTATGCTAAGACTAACCTGATATGGTGCTATGCCGCTTGTGATTTCAATTCCGAAATTCACGCCTGTATCATATTGGCAGGGAGAGGAGGAATCGGACAAACACACTGTGACAGGACTCACGGTCAAATTTTGCCCTCCATCTTGTATTTCAAAAGTTGCAATATCAGACCAAACCGGATCAAATGCTCCATTTGAAAGATTTGGTAATCCATTGCCATCATCATCACCAATTACCCCGGAGATGTAGAAAATGTTCCTGCAGGCCAAAAGCTCTGCGTTAAAGATTCCCGAATCATTAAGCGCAATGAGGCTTCCCTGAGCGTCGTTAGGATCGCTGTGAAGGACAAAACCTACCACAGCCGACGATTGTCCTTCTGCAAGGACGCAATCGGTGCTTACAGCAAGATCTGTAGCTGCAGGAACGGTGCTACTTGTTTCATTGAGACTTATGGATATTGGGTCATTGTTGACAGATACTGTTGTGGTTTCAGACCAGATTGGCTCGAAGCCACTACCCACCAGGTCAGGTAGGCCATTTCCGTCATTTTCAGCAAGTACTCCGGTTACAAAGAATTCAAGTCCGCAAGCGAGTTGATCCGCCGTGAAATTCCCGTCTGTATTTAAGTTGAGCAGCGAGGCTACTGGCTGATCCTGAATGGAATGCAAAACAAAACCTAGCTGGGCATTATCAAGGCCCTGATCTGCGATGCAGGACGTGCCAATGGTAAAGCCACTATCAGGCGGTAGATTAAGTTCGTTAGCGTCCAGCACAAGACTATTTTGTGCGGCTCCATCTATGGTAACTGCAAGCTCGTTAGACCAAATCAAATCGAAGCTGCTATTGTTCAAGTTTGGTATACCATTGCCGTCATCAGATCCGAATACGGCCGACACAAAGAACTGTGCTCCACAGTCTAGCAGAGAGGCAGAAAAGTTTCCGCTTGCATTCATGTCAATGCTGCTCCCAATTGGATTTCCGGACTCAGTATAAAGTACATAACCCAGCACGCTATCAGCATATCCAGTGACTAATGCACAACTCGTTTCGACGCTCAGATTTTCTCCTTGAGCTATGCTCGTTTCGCTATCCTGCAGTTCCAGATTGGAGTATTGCAGAGCAGGATTTCCAAACACAGGTAATTCAAATGTTTCTGTGCAGTTTAACGCGTCTGTTATGGTCACACTAATTACATCGCTGTTGGCAGCTTGTATTGTGCTGTTGAAGACTTGATCGGCAGCAGTGAAACCGCTGATGTCTCCGCTTAATTCAAAGTTGCTTCCAACTTGCTGACTGCCATATCCTCCTTCAACAAACAGGACCAGTTCATAGCTGCTTACAATTTCGCAATCTATCTCTTCGAAACCCAGGTAATTGTATGACCACAGCAGGTCAATGGGCTCCAGAAACAGAACCGCGGTTCCAGCAGCAATCACCGTACACTCGGTGAGGAGGTCAACAATACCCGAACCATCGTCAGGGCCGGTAACTGCGGAAACATAGTATTCGGCACCGGGAACAATTTCAGCCTCATTCGGGTACTCAAAAATACCGTCAGTAGAACGCGCAAGTATGGATCCAATTCCGAGTCCGGGACTGGTGTGTAAGATGTAGTTTAACAGGAAGCCATTTGCAATATCAGGACCGATTGATTCAACCGAAAACCCTGAGGCATCACAAACGAAAATTGGATCTGAGGGCATAATCCCCGGATGGGACGGGCAGTTAAATTCAACATTGACCTGCACTTGCGCTGAATCGCAGGTGCTTCCATCTTCTGTGCAAACGGTGTACTCAAAAGTATCCTGTCCCTCAAAGTAATCATTCGCCGTGTAGTAGATTAAATTATCAATCACAGTGGCAGTACCGTTCTGCGCCGGCACTGATATTTCAGTAATGTTTGCTATAGACGAGGAAGGAATCAAATCATTCGCTAATGCGTCAATTTCAACCTCGATGCTGCTAAGTGCATCAATGTGGTCACTGAAGGCAACAAGCACATCACAATCATTTTCCAGGAATAAGACCGGTGTTCCTTCAGCAAGAGAATACACTCCGACTAATTGCTCAGTCTGCAACAGGATGTCCAGGCCTTCCGGATTGTTGTTGATTACCAAACCTGAGAGGTACAATTCACCTTCAAAGTTTCCGATGTCGGCAGCCGTAAATTCGCCTGTCTCACTGGTGGCAATGACCTGCCCGAGCTCATTTGTGTAACTATCATGCAATACATAACCCAAGAGGAGATTGGAGGAAACATTGTTGATGCATTCGGCTTCAGCGAGAATCGGCTCCTGGTTACAGGCGTAAAGTGGCCCTTCAGGCATATTTCCGATGTAGGGAGTATTGCTTGACCAATAATTGGTGCAAAAGTTGTAGAGGCTCTCGTAATAGAATTCGCAGGGATGCTCTGAATCAGACACATACATACGTATATCACCTCCTATTCCTTCGTAAATTCCCAGATCGATGTTGCCATCGAAAGACATGCCTTCTATTGTTTCTCCGTTTAGGTCAATTACATAGTCATAAGGAGCTACGCCTCCATCAATTTGAATGAATATCTCCTTGTAGGTATCAAAGTTTTCGCAGTCTTCCGTGCTATAACCGCAAATGAAATTGTCGTTGATATTGAAATTAGCCTCATCTATAAACATGATGGGCTGTCCTGCTGCTATCGAAGAGCAATCCTCCAGATAGGCATTGTCATGCGGAAAGATGCCTGGAGAAACGTAATAGGTTACATTCTTTTCCAAAAGCGGATGCGAGTCAAAAGAGAAAATTCCCTCCGTGTTTGACTCGAATAAGGTTCCTAGTTCGGTGCCATCTGCTGTATGAAGCAGGTAAGTTAAGTAATCACCAGGACCTATATATTGACCTTCGGTGTTTATCTGTATTTCATCAGAGCCACAGACCAGCAACAGGTCTTCAGGCACATAGCCAGGTATGGACAAGCAACTGGAGCTAGGCGGAAGTGGGAAGCAATCTTCTGATCCAAATTCAAACAAATAGAAGCAGCCAGATCCGCTTACAAAATATTCCGTTCTGAAAGTATACCCGTTTCCAAAATCGACCATGTATTCGCCGAGATTAAGGGGTAAATCCTGAAAGGCAAATGTGCCGATATTGGTTTCCGTGTTTAGATTTTTAATAGCAAAATTGTCGGTCAGAGACCAGCCTTCCGCATCAAACTTCTCCTCGTCCAAATGCAGTATAACCTCATAATTAAGGGAATCACAATTTTCTACCTGATGGTAAACTGGCAGGCAGTGACTTTGGGCATCAGAAATCTGCGGACAGATGGTAAATGTAGATGCGGAATTTCCAGCATCATCTGAAACAAGCAGGTTGAAACAGTCTTCCAAGGGAAGTGTTATGCCAACTGTTTCTCCAGCAGCCAAATCACCAGTCCAGGTGCCATCCACGTGGTAGTTTGAACCGTCAAACGGAGCGATTCCTCCCTGTGGCCCCAGCACAATTATATAATAGTCCCATGCTTCTTCGTATTCGATTGTATAGGCTGCATCGATGCAGTCGAGCACTGCCAGAGGCACAGGTTCAGAAGCTCTGGAACATGGGCTTTCCAGATCCACCATTCCAAAGCCGCTATCTGGTCCTGTAACTACAGTGATATAGTACACGCTGTTGGTTTCTATCTCTTCCAGACTGGAGAGTTGTATAACATAAGAAGATGACACCGCCATTGCGCTGCTTTGCGAAATTTGTGGATGATCGTGCAGCACATAGTTTCTTACATGACCTTGCAACAGCTCATAACCAGTAGACGGGGCTTCAACCAGGGAGTTGGGTCCGCAATACATCTTATATATGGTGTCGGTAAGCGTCAGTGTTGGCAGAGATGTGCAATAAGGAGAATAATCGACTTGAATGGACACATTTGCAGCATCACAAAAGCCTTCGGTATTGCATATCGTATAGGAGAAATTTTCCTCGCCGGAAAACAAAGGGTCCGATGTGTATAACAGTGTCTGATCTTCAGTGACATAGAGCTGACCATGTTCAGGCTGTATGGGTAATTCCAGACTGATTTCTCCTCCAAGAAGGTCATTAGCAAGTACATCGATCTCCGTTTCTGTGTTGGTCAGCGCTTCAAATGCATCATTATTTGCATCAGGCTGGGCAAACACCTGGGAAGTCCCGAGTATCAACAGCAGCACCAACACACCTGGGGAGTTGATCGCACGCATTAGTCGTAAAATTTGCACTACAAGAGGCATATTGTCAGTTTATTTTACTCCAATCCAGACAAGAGCAGAGCTTGGGTTCTAACAGCTTTAGGTACAGTAAGTGAAGGTGCAACAAACTTTAGGAGTTTGAAGATACAAAAAGTAAATTTTTCCGAGTAAAATTATTGCTTATCTAGTAGTTTATTTTCGCGAATCTAAAAATATGTTAGGTCTATCCTGTTGTTATACAGTGTGATAGGAAAAAGCATATTTCAGACTAAATTTGGCTTCGTTTTAGATTTTCCGAAAAAAACGTAACTTTGAATAACGGCATCATTATGTGTAAGATCACCGATGTGTCGTCCAGACAATTATTGGTCCCTCAGCATCATATCAATGACGGCTCAAAAGTGTCGCAGGTTGTTCTGACGACAACACTGAATCGCATACGAAGGTTCCGGCGGGAAAATTGGCAGCTGCGGGGTTTGAAGGATAGTCTCTAAATGACTAAAGAGATACGGCCAGGTAAGTTTGAGGAGCTAAAAATGACAATGCATAACAGCAAATTAATAGGCATAATAAGGAAGTTTGATAAGAAGGATCTAAAGCGCTTTGATGAATTCTTGCGCTCGCCTTTTTTCAATAAGAGTGCCGAACTGGTGCAATTTTTTGGATTCCTTAGGAAATTTGCCCCTGATTTCGCCAAGGCGACAATGACCAAGGAAAAAGCCTATGCCGCTGTGAATCCCGGTAAATCCTTCAATGAAAAGAAGGTCGGTTATTATATGAGCGATCTGCTGAAATGTGCTGAAGAATTCCTCACGGTGAAGGCTATACAGCAGAATTCCTTTGATTCTCAGTTTAAACTGTTGCAGCAGTACAATGCCTGGAATCTCGAGAAACCCTTTCATAGTTGTATGAGGGAAATAGTGAAGCTGCAGGATAATTATCCTTACCAGGACGCTAATTTCTACTTTCAGCAGTATCAGATAGAAAACGAAGAGAATGAGTTCTTGCTCAATACAGGCCAAAACACGCTTGACATTGACCAAAGCCTCCAGAAGCTGACCAATAACCTTGATTTGTTCTACTTAACTATGAAATTGAGGTACAGCTGCGAATTCATAAACCGGCAAACCATAGTCTCCGCAGCTTATGATTCTGCAATGCTAGCCGAAGTTAGAGCACATCTTGAAGGGCGCAATTATGATCATGTGCCTTCGATTGCCATTTACCATCAGATCTTGCATACTTTGCTGGACAGTGAGGATGAAGGCCATTTCTTCCGATTACGTGAATTGCTGGATCAATACCAACAGCAGTTTTCACGTCGTGAGGCCCGCAATATGTACGTTTTTGCACTGAATTTCTGCGCCAAGAAAATCAATAATGGCCAACTCAATTTCGTCAAGGAGGCTTTTGAGGTGTATAAACGACTCATCAACAATGACCTGATACTGATTGGCGGGCACATTAATGTGGGAGCCTTCAAAAATATCAATACCATTGCCTGCATGGTCGAGGAATATGACTGGGCAGCAGGCTTTATCGACGACTATCACGAGTACATACAAGAGAAGGATAGAGAGAATGCACTGATGTTTAACAGAGCACTGCTGCACTTTTACAAAAGAGAGTTTGATCAGGCCCATAATTGTTTGAACAAAGTGGTGCCTGATACCCTGGTGTTCAATTTGGATACACGGCTGCTACTGCTACGAGTGTATTATGAAATGAATGAGACAGAAGCACTCACTGCTTTGCTAAGTGCCTTTCGCATCTATCTCAAGAGAAATCGCGTGGTCTCAGACCCCCTTCGAGACGCCTATTTGAATCTTATACAATTCGTCCGGGAGCTGATGAGGGCACAGGGCCAGCCTGAAAAATTGACAGAGATCCGTGCCAAAATCAGCGAAAGCAAACGAGTAGGCGCAAAAAAATGGCTCTTGGAGAAAGCTACCGAAGCTGAAGAGAATGCACCCTCACGAGCTAAATTTATCTAGCGAAAAATTCGCGATTAACGAACCTTTATGCTAAAGATTTTGTACTTTCAATGGCTTCACCACACAGGGAGCACAAGGTGAGGTCTGCCATTTTGGATTAATTAGCTTAACTATTGTATCAAAACAGAAATTCAGAACAAATCATGATCAACATTATTTTATTTGGCCCGCCAGGCAGTGGAAAAGGAACGCAATCGGCCAAATTGTTGGAAAAGTACAAGCTCAGCCACCTTTCAACCGGCGATTTGCTTCGTGACCAGCTCAAGAGAGAAACAAAACTCGGCCTGGAAGCTAAGAAATTTATGGACAAGGGACTATTAGTACCTGATGAGGTAGTGATCGGAATGATCGAATCCAAACTGGATGAGGCAGGACCTGATACCAAAGGCTTCATCTTTGACGGTTTCCCCCGTACAGTAGAACAGGCCAAAGCTTTGGATGATTTGCTAACTAAAAAAGGAACTTCCCTAATGTCCCTGATCGCATTGGAGGTAACACAAGAAGAACTAGTGAAGCGAATCTTACTCAGAGGGGAAACCTCAGGGCGTGCTGATGATCGAGACAGAGCGACCGTAATGAAGCGAGTGCAGGAGTATGATAATAAGACAGCGCCAGTAGCCGACCACTATAAGAGCCAGGGCAAGTACAATGCTGTACAGGGAATAGGCTCTATCGACCAGATTTTTGGAAATCTGAGTTTGGTAATGGATGACCTAATGGTGGCCAATAGATCATAGATTGGCTGACAAGTAGGCAAATCAAGAGCAGCTTTCAAAAGAATCTGCTGATTGATCTTTAACAAAATACAATACCCGAGTAATAGTAAGTAATACCTTACTTTTGCTCGGGTATTTAACATTTAGAAACAGCATGAGAGGAGGGAACTTTGTTGATTACGTGAAAATCTGCTGTCGCTCAGGCAAAGGTGGTGCAGGTTCGGTACACCTGTATCGTGACAAGATCACAGCCAAAGGCGGCCCGGATGGAGGTGACGGCGGTAGGGGAGGACATATAATCCTTCGTGGCAACGAACAGCTTTGGACACTCATTCACCTCAAGTACAAAAAGCACGTTATCGCTGGAGACGGCAAAAACGGAGGAGGCTCAAGAGCTACAGGAGCAGATGGTAAAGATATCGTACTGGAGGTGCCACTGGGCACCATAGCCAAAGACGTAGAAACAGGAAAGGTAGTGCTGGAAATTGTCGAACATGGTCAAGCGGCCGTCTTGACACCCGGAGGTATCGGCGGCAAGGGAAATGCTCACTTCAAAACAGCCACCCAACAAACACCAAGATATGCTCAGCCTGGAATGCCTGGGCAGGAAATTTGGAATATACTCGAACTCAAGATACTAGCCGATGTAGGTTTAGTAGGTTTTCCGAATGCAGGCAAGTCTACGCTACTCTCTTCCATCACAGCCGCTAAACCAAAAGTTGCAGATTATCCCTTCACCACTCTGGTACCCAATCTGGGAATCGTCCAATACAGAAACGACCGTTCTTTCGTGATGGCAGATATTCCTGGAATAATCGAAAACGCACATTTAGGCAAAGGGCTCGGACATAGATTCCTTCGGCATATTGAGCGAAATGCCTTGTTGCTGTTTACGGTGCCAGTGGATTCTGAAAACATAAAAAAAGAATACGAAATATTGCTTAAGGAATGCGAAGCATTCAACAGAGAACTTATGGACAAAGATCGTTTGTTGGCAATCACTAAATGCGATTTATCTGACGAAGAATACCGCGAATTGCTAGCACCAGATCTGCCCGATGATATCCCCATTGTCTTCATTTCTTCGATTACCAATTTTGGCCTAACCGAGCTGAAAGATAAAATATGGCAATTGCTAAACAGCAATCCAGTGTAAACCTAAAGCAACCCGCACTCAAACATTGGATATTACTCAGCATACTAGCTGTGATATGGGGCAGCTCCTTTATCCTCATGAAAAAAGGACTGGAAGCATTCACTTTCGATCAGGTCGCCGCCCTTCGAATTTTCCTGACCTTTTTGGCGGTAATTCCCGTCATCCTCGTCAAGCTCAAAGACTTCCGACGCAAGCACCTTTTTCCCACCCTCTTTGTTGGCATCATCGGCAGTGCAATACCGGCATTTCTATTTACCGCTGCCGAGACAAAAATTGACTCAGCAGTTGCAGGAATTCTCAATTCATTCACCCCACTTTGCACCTTGCTAATCGGAGTCGTGCTTTTCGGTGCAGCCTTCAAAGCTCAGAGATTAGTAGGGATCATCATGGGTTTGTTAGGTGCTGCAGCTCTAATCTATTTTTCCACTCCCCCCGAATTGGATGGTGGCTACTTATATGGCGGTTTCATACTACTCGCCAGCATTTGCTACGCCAGCAGCATCAATGTCATCAAGCACTATCTCCAGGATATGAATCCCATTCTACTCACCGCCATGACCTTTGCTTTGCTAGGCCCGGTGTTTGGATTCTATCTCGCCGGCACGGATGTATGGTCCCGAATCACCACTCACGAACTTGGTTGGCAAGCCCTTGGCTATGTCACCATTCTAGCCGTTCTTGGCACAGCGCTGGCTTCGGCAATGTTTTTCTATATCACACAAGAAACCAATCCCGTCTTTGCCTCAACCGTAACCTATCTTCAGCCCATCGTAGCACTCTTTTGGGGCTTCCTGGCGGGAGAATACATCGGCTGGCCTCACCTGCTAGGACTCGGAATGATTCTCGGCGGCGTATTTCTAGTCAGCAAAGTCAAAGACTAACACTAGATCATCAGCACCTATAGATTAGCGAGTTTTCTGCATAACTTCAAAGCGATCGGAGGCAACTACTTTCCCATCTTTGTTCACAACTTGCAAGCTATAGCTTCCGGATGCAAAAGTGGAAACATCTATCTGTCCATCGGCAGCAGTTTGCAGAACCAAACGAGAATTTATATCAAATATATGATATTGTTGGTCAGGATTCCTCAGAGAAATTTGCAAAATGCCCTGACTTGGATTAGGGTAAAGCTGAAGCTCAACATCTGCTTCCGACAATCCCAGATTCGTCGCACTCACAGTGCCCGAAATATACTTTACAACACCACTTGCATCTTCAATCGCCACATGTACTTTGCCACCACGCAAAGCCACATCTGCCGAGCTAAAGTTCTCCTCATAAATTACTTGATATTCAAATACTGGATTGGCGGCAGACAAATCATCAGTATAAGCAAAATACAATTTTGGTGTGCTGCTAACATCCGTCCAAACAATAGCTGCCGCAGTGCCATCAGACGAAATTCTCGGGAAGTTCTGACTAGCCGCAGCATCCTCACCTAATTGTGCAATCGAAAGTATGCCACCACTCAGTCCAGTCTTACTCAAGTAGGTTTCATTTTCAGATAAGAATACAGTGTATATTTTTTCATCTACAATTACCGCATCAGGCCCAGAAGCAGGACAACGATCAATAAACCAATCGGAATTATCCACCGGAAAGCCCTCATCAAAACTGCTCCCTCCATCAAGCGACACCGAAGCCCAAATGTCTCTAATATCATTCAGGTTATCCCTATACACCATCGCCACTGTTTCGCCGCTCACAGCCAACACTCCCGGACAACAATCACAAGCTTCGGCTTCCTCACCAGACCAGCCACCAACTTGCTGCTCCCCTCCAAAAGTCTCACCCCAATCCTCACTACTGCGAACCACATACTCTGGATGCGTGCCATTAGAAGTCATCTTCATCAAAGCCACTATCGGCTGTCCATCTGCACGTATTGCCACAGTTGCGAAACGCGAAGCACTATCGGCATAGCTCTCCAGATTATTGGGGGCAGAAAAGTTCAGTCCTGCATCAAATGATTTCATAAAGTAGGTGCCCCCGGTCCAGTTAGAATTCATAAAGGTAACATAAACAGTATCACCGCTCGCCGCCAGATCAGGCCCAGTCCAATCACCCACATAAGCCGGAATCCCCGCATCATTCAACTGCTTTGGATCTGTAAATCCCTCCGCATCTTTACGCACAAAATACACCTTTTGATCCCATCCCCAGCTCATATAAACCTGATCATCCGAGCCAGCCACGATTCTGGGATAATGATTGCCAAATCCCAGTTCCGTTACATCAAGCGCTGTCTCAAAGCTCACCAAATCCTGTCCCGATGCAAGATGGACAGTGAAGATCAATAGAAAAAAATAAAATAGAATTGTTTTCATAATGTACCCTTTTTCTGTGTGGAACTGATTCAAAAATAGCACAATTTCCAGTCAAGTCTATAGAATCGGCGAATTGAAATAATGAGGAGCGAATGTTTACACCTTCGCGTGCTGTTCTTCCTGCTATCCGCTATTACTCATGGCTGCACAGCCTGTTCCTGCTCACTGCCTGCTGTCTCTCCGCAGGCTCCGAGCCAGCATGCAGTGGCAGTCACCACGGCTGTGCAGCCATTCGTAGCCGCTGCTATCAGGGCTATTTTGCACCTCCAGTCAGTCGCGCTACAAATCATACTTTCAACAGCTGCTCAAATACCGACTAATCACCGTTTCGTCAAAAGCCACGTCCCGTGGCCGTCTGTTTCGTCAAAGGCCACGTCTCGTGGCCGTCCATTCGGTGACAGATG
>JAHDEE010000429.1 GCA_020629005.1 Chitinophagales bacterium | reverse complement strand
TCTGCTGAAGTAGGTGAAGGTCGTGTCGACTTCCTGAGCAGATGTTATGGTAAAGGAGAACAGCCAAGTGATGATGATAAGCCTAAGCAGCATTTTCATACAATACATTTTTGCGAAGTAATTTTGCCAACTAATTCACTTAATTTGTTTAGTTTACAATATAACACTTGCACATTGGACAGCTCACAGAGCTAAGAAAAAGCAGGGATTGGTACGTTCATTCCACCATCATTTTTCCGCGCAAAATCTTTCTTCCCTTCATTTCAACAACATACACATACAACCCAGCCTCCATCTGTTCAGGAATGGTCAACTCCCTAGCACTTCCAGCGGTAGGCAATCGCAAAGACCGCACTTCAAGGCCATGTAGGTTGAAAATACGTAGCCATGCATATGTGCTTTCTTGTGGTAAGCTATACTGCACCCGCGCAGCATTGTGGATCGGATTCGGTGAAATATTGAGGTAAAAGGGGCTTTCAAGTTTTCGCGGCACGAGGCCGGTGTTAATGGTATCCAGCACCAGACTATCACAATCCATAAGGTTGCTGCAGGTGTTTCCAAGGCTGTCTACTTTGGAGATCCAGCTGAATTTTTGAGTTTCTGTTATTGGTGCATATCCACACATAATGAATCCTCCATCGAGCGTCCTTTCGATATCAACTAATGCCACGTCCCTTTCGTTTGTCCAAGTAAATGGTTTCGACCACAATGTGTCTAGTTCTAGATCTAAAGACACAAGAAAAGGTGTAGCAGGGGGATATTGCTTTCCATATGATAATGCGATCAGCTTTTGACCAAAAGGTTGAAATAGCGAAAACATCTCATAGGCAGTATCATAATAGGTCTGTGTTTGTGTAGTCTCTCCCTCGGAATTGAGAGTGGCAGCAAAAGGTGCGTAATCTCCCCCTACATCTATACCCGACAAAAAGAGAAAACTGGAGTCTGGCATTTCTTTGACAAATGCAGACCCATCGTAATGTTCATATCCGTAAGTTTTATGCCATTGGTAATTTCCCTGCTCATCAAGCTTGAGTACAAAAGGATCGCTATTATTAACATTGAGATAGAGTGCTCCCCCACCTATTATAAATCCGCCATCACTTGTTGCTTCAATGGTCCGAACCATTGTGTGGCCGCTAGATATGAGATTATGCTGCCTGTGCCATTGTTCAATGCCATTTACATCTGTCTTGAGAAGATATAGTGAGTTATAGCTGAATGGCAGAGGAGCATATTGTTGTCGATACCCGCCAATTACATACCCTGAGTTGTCAATCGTTTCCGCAACGCAAACTGGAGATTCTCTTATGTTGGATTCTCCAAAATCTTTAGACCAAATGATTTGGCCCTGATGATCATGTTTCACAACGACAAAGTCCGAAGTACTTGCAGTTCCAAGACTATCAGTTCTTCCATAAGTCAACAGAAAGTTATTGTCTGATGTAGTAATGTGGCAGGTGCCCTGCAAAAAGTGCTTGTGTGATGGACTGTCATCGATTGATCTCACCCACTGAGTTTCTCCAACAAGATTCAATTTCTGCAAATAAACTATGGGATTCGTTCCTGCGGTAATATAACCACCTGCAACTAAGTAACCATCCGA
This sequence comes from Chitinophagales bacterium, assembly GCA_020629005.1. Lineage (GTDB taxonomy): Bacteria > Bacteroidota > Bacteroidia > Chitinophagales > UBA2359 > JAHDDV01. Next base: position 1,320 of record JAHDEE010000429.1, on the reverse strand, counting down.
AATGGGAAGAACGGAGTAAGACTCGATCAGCAGGCTGTCCTCGAGAAAGACCCGACTAAAATAAGAGAAGGTTGTGTCTATTTCTTGCCCGTGAGTTTTTACAGTGAAAAATATAAGTGTCAATAATATGGGTATATATTTCATGCCGTATTGCTAGTCAAGAGATGAAGTGGGGAAACGAAATTCGTATCACATTGAGCAGATGTGGATCTAACTGCCTTTCTACAGTCTATCCTATGATCGTTTCCCCACATTTGCGTTAGTTTATAATGAACTTGAAATTTTCGCTTAGTCCTTTGTTATTAATTTCTATCAAGTAGATGCCTTTTGGAAGCATTGAAATGTCAAATGTCATATTTCTCTGATTACCTCTGCGCCAACTTTTGACTCTCTTTCCATGTACATCATACAAGCAGATCTCTACTTCACTAAGCGCCATATTACCACTGTAAGATAGAAAAATTACATCGTCTGCTGGAATGGGATAGAGGCTGAAACTACCTTTGTCATTGGACTCATCCTGAAGTTGCTTTTCTTCGTCCTTCGAGATTGTTAAGTTTCGGTTGTAGGTTTCGTCAAATGCATATGCAAGAATTGATTCTGCAATTCTTGCTGAATGCCGCTGTTTTGACACTATTTTCAACTGATTTTCGGCATTGTTGAGCTTTCCGCTACCTGCTAAATGATCGTTCAGTAAAGGCTCGTACATGTTCTTGAGCTCATAATCGCGATCATGTAACATCTCAATGTCATAGATTATTTCTGCAGCTTCGTCAAGCTTGCTTGAGCCAATGTTTGATCCTACTCTGATCCATTTGCTCCAATTCGCATTTTGCGCAGACAAGACATCATGAACGCAATCTTCTCGATGATTTCTAACATTTCGCGCTAAAACCTTGTTGATTATTGTAGGTCTCGAAATGTTGTTCGTTAAAACGAAGCACTCAGCGGCTGAAATGCCAATTCCATCGTCAGGCGGAAAAGTGGTATATCCACCAGTGTCAGTACAATCTGCTGTTGGCTCAAAACCAAAGCTAAAGCTTGGAGTGATACCAGGGCCGATAGCAGTCGGCTCAGAAGTATTGTCACCGAAGATTGTCACGGGAAGAGAAGTATTAGTTGAGCTCAATGCTGCACTCCTTGAAATATGATATCCAGAAGCTTCCACATGCCAGCCATTGTTAAATAGTGGGGAAACCACCTGAGCGTTCGGATTTCCGCCATAAAATACAGTTTCGGCTGTTGGAGAACCTGAGAGGATTGGAGAATCAATAATCCAATCGGACTTTGGGGGTGCTAACTCGGTTTCGGCTCCTGGGA
>JAHDEE010000428.1 GCA_020629005.1 Chitinophagales bacterium | reverse complement strand
TTCAATAATTACTGCGCCTTTTCAAACACCGTGTTAACGCGACGGACCGGCCTGGAAAAATAGCCGTGGGCGACGAGGAAATGAAGCCCTTAGCTGCCGTGGTGAATGGCTGGCCAGAGGGGCTCGGAGCCTGCGGAGAGACCCGCTGGCCAGACCATGAACAGGCAGATATGGGCTGAATTGGAACAGAGCACGCGCCTACAGCTTCTACGACCGGAGAATGTTTCGCTCCAAATTTTTGGATTTATATTTGTGGAAGAAGCCGTGCTGCATGCCAAGCCAGACAAAGACTATTCTGATTAATCAAATATGGTTTGCCTATGAAGGCAGACGCGAGTTTGGCGCTTGTTGGCCTTAGACCAGCCAGGGGCTAGATTGTATGGTAGGTGATTTGTCTTTGCACCGCAAGGTCCTGATGCACAGAAGGTCGGAATCACTTATATTGCAGTAGGATTATTGAAACCCACATTATCGACTGCATATGACCCGATTTACCCTATGTGTTTCCCTGCTTTTAATTTATTGCGCTGTTTCCGCACAGTTTGCTCCTCCTGAGGTCATTTTTGAAACGCCCATCTACGACCCTGTTTTTCAGGATGCGGCGGATCTTGATGGCGACGGCCATGTGGATGTTATTCTGCTTGTGAACGGAAGGCAATTGTGTGTGGCCTGGGGAGGTGACAATGGATACGAATATCAAAAGTTTGATGCTTCTTATGAGTGGCGTAATTACAGCGCTGTTGATTTGAATGGGGATGGTCTTCACGAAATGGTTGGTACTGCCATTGGCCTGGATGCGCTTCTGTACTACCACAATTACGGTGGACGAGACTTTGAATTGATTAATCTGTTGAGTGGCGTCACTTATGTATGTGCGCTGGATTATGACGAAGATCAGCAGGTTGAGGTTTTCTACAAATTGCAGGGGACCATTTGCAGTTCGAGCATATTAGACCAGTCTCTGGAATCTCCAATTTGTCATGGGAGCTTTCCTAATCAGGCAGAAATCACCATTGCGGATCTTGAGGGGGACGGGGATTTGGATATCCTCACCAATCAATTGAGTATCGCTTTGGCTGAGGATGGTGAACTGAGTATTCAGGAAATCGGATCCCCTATCTCACCGTCTGATTTGCTCTATGAAGATATCGACGAAGATGGAAAGCTGGATATTTTATCGGGTTCGAACTTCGATGCCGAATTGAATTGGTTCAAGCAAGGTGCCGAGCCTACTGATTTTGGGACGGTACATTCGATAGCGATTCAGGAGCCGATGAATGATATCCTCTTTGCCGATGTAAACGGTGATGGCTTACGCGATCTTGTTTATTCGATGGGCAATATTGAACTAAAGGTTTTGGAAAAGCTAGGTCCTGCAGAATTTGCGGACCCGGTCAGTCTGGCTGAAATTGAATTTAATGGATTTACTGCTGTTGATCTGGATGGGGATGGCGTGGAGCAGGTGCTGGCCTATTCTACAGCAAAAGAGTATGTTGCGGAATTAAAATTTGGTGAAGCGGTACAATACCTGATTGGTCCTTATCCCAGTTATATTGATGATGTTGTGATTGCCAATTTGGATGAGGATGCCTGGCCCGAAGTCTTGATTGCAAATCGTAGCCATAAAGATGTTATTGCATTGGATAATGATGCTGCTGGCTTCGCAGCCGGTATGGACTTGCTTCCAGATCTTCCCGGAGTTGGGTCTCTGTTGGTTGCTGAACATGCTTTTGGAGAATATTTATACCTGGGCAGGCAATATGGAGTTTATCGAGCAAGACTTGCCGGGATTTTTAGCTATGAAGTGCCAGAGTTGGTCTATGGTTTTCCTTTCTCTTCTGGTTCCGACAAGCTTGAGATGGCATTTCTTGACTGCAATAATGATGAGGCAGTTGACCTGGTTGTAAGTCCTGATTTTGATGAGTCGGTATATTGTTTTTCTGGTAATCTTTCGGGACAAATTGACACCCCTGCTGTAGCTACATATCCCTTGAATCATGCCTTTCTTCATGACGATTTCAAGATCGGATCTTTCACAGATCATGGGGCGGAGGATCTGCTATTTCAGAAGAGCAACGACATTCTATATTTGCGCGATCTGGGTGAGCAGGGATATGAGGGCGGTGAGTTGATCGCCAATCCGCCTTCCTATTCGGTGATAGACTTTGCGGTGGAGGATATCGATGATGATGAAAGAGACGAGGTTGTGGTGATCGCACGCAGCATTTACAATCAAGGGGACCGCCGGATACTTGTTTACGATATCGCTGAGAGCAATAGCTGGATTGAGCTTGCGAAGCTGAATGGAATTGGTCATTCGTTGCTTGTCTCTGATTTTGATTTGGATCTGGATAAGGATATTGTTGTGCTTTCGGATTTTGGAGGGAATAGCAAACTGGAACTGCTGGAAAACATTGAGGGTGTTGGTTTTATCGCAAATGAGTCCTCCTTTATTCCGATAGAGAATGCGTCAGGGGCTGAGATGCTTTGCCTGGATTATGACCTTGATGGAGATGAGGATTTTCTTCTTTATCCTGAGTCCCGGGCCAAAGTTATTCTCTTGGTCAACCGGCATTTTGACTTTCCTCTGAGTGCCGAGAACAGAAGTGCTGATTCTGCCTTCGCTTGTTCCTTTGTATACGAAAGCCAGCAGTTGCTTTTGCACTACGAGGGTGATGAGCCTACAGTTTTGAGATTGTTTGACACTCAGGGAAGAAAGCTGCTGGAAAAATCGCTTGATGGCTGTCGAACGGTGCCACTTGGAAACTACGGATTTGCTGAAGGGGTTTATCTATATCAGCTGGAAAGGGCAGGGGCAGTAGTAGCTGGATCTGTAGTGCTTCGTTAATTGTCGGCGACTTGATTTTGTGTCACTGTTCCAGAGTGAGTAAAAACCCAATTTGGAGTCTTCAACGGTCGCTGAGCGTAGT
>JAHDEE010000122.1 GCA_020629005.1 Chitinophagales bacterium | reverse complement strand
AGACTACAACCTAATATAGTACATATGGATGGATTGTGACCCAGTTATCGGATTCTTATGTTATGTTTTATAGCCTGATGCGTGTTTTGTTTTATCTATGTCCTAACTATCGTGCAATTACAAACTTCCTATTATACGAGTTGGAATCAGATATGAGTACGAGAAGGTAGCAGCCATTGGATAGTTGATCGAGCTTGATCTGAGACTGCTTCAGAGTTCCGGATAGTACAGGCTCTCCAAGCATATTGACGATGTAATAACTGCTCCCCGGAGCGGGCCTTGGATTGATGTAGAGGCTGTTCTCGGTAGGATTTGGATAAATTGAAAAGTCGAAAAGCGCTTCCCCGGCAATTGTATTATTGGCTAAGGAGTCGCACTGCAAAGCTACTTCAGTGGTGCTAACACAACCGAGGGCATTGGTTTCTATGATGCTGGCATCTAAATTATAGTCGATAAAGTCACATACGAAATTGACTTTGCATGATTCCAGGCTTGCATTGTCCTTGATCAACATATCTGTAAGCAAGGTCACATCTAAATTTGCAAGCCCTTCGATGTTGCTAAGGCTGTCATTGCCAACAATTTGAAGCTTTTGATCAATGATCCTCAGCTGTTCCAAGCCATCAAGATTGTCAAGCATTCGGTTATTGAAAACCTGTAGATGCCTGCCAATACTATCCAGCGCCAGCAGACCCTGCAAGCTCTGCATTTGATGGTTTTCCTGAATGAACAAATACTTGTCAATTCTGCTCAAGCTATCCAGACCTGTCAAGTTGATTAGGGCTGGGTTTCTTGCGATTTCCACAAAACCGTTTACCGAAGCAAGCCCATTCAAACCTTCACAATTCTGCAGTCGATTATTGTCCGTAATAATGATGTTTTCGCCGACTTCTTCGAGCGCCGATAAGCCTATGGGACTCTGTAACACAGCATTGCGGCTGATCGTCAAATCGCCAGGAATGTGCTTGAGGTTTAGACTGTTGTTGATTTTGTGGAGGTTTGCGCAGTCCGCAATGCTGAAGTTGTTTCCTAGAAATTCCAGGTTTCCAAGGGACTGCAAATCCAAAGTGTCGAGGTTGGGTTGCCAAAAGGAAAAAGAACCACCGATACTGTGCAAATTAGCCAAAGCAGTAACTTGTGAAGTAAGCGAAGTAGCGATGACCTCAAGATCTCCACGCACTTCGGTAAGTACACTCTCCGTATTTTCTTCCACACTCAAATTGCCGATTGTCAAATCTCCTTTGATGATGCGACAATCAGGATAATCATTATATAGGCTATCAAATGAATAAGTCCAGTCCAGTTTCAAGTCGAATAGAAAGCACTCGTCAGGCTCATAAATGTCGCAATGATGCTGAGCGAAGGATTCTCTGTTTTTACAATGCTCTAGGTTGTGCCTGATCTGTACGTTTGTATGATCCTGGTTGAGTAAGTCGCAGATCCAGCTCAATTCACAATCCTCCAGCATCGCATTGTCTCTAATCTCAACAAGCTCGATCAGATCATGGTCTATGTCTTCCAAGAGCGAAATCGAAGCCAGACTTTCATTGTACAAGACCTGCAGGCTCTGCAATCTTTCAAGATTCGAAAGCTGTGAGATATCTGTTAGAACCGGCAGATTAGAAATTCGCAAAGTGCCTATTTCTTGCAGATTTTCTAATCCTTCAAGTGCAGTGAGGCTCTCCATGTCGTCAATTTGCAATAGCAAGGGAATGCTTTCAATTGCAGATAGAAATCGCAAATCCGTAATCAGTGGGTTTTGTGCCACAAAGCAGGAGCTCTTAATCTCTGTTAGTGTATTGAGAAAAGTGACATCCGATAATTTTATCAAGTTGGATAGTAGCAGATAGTCCACCGACCTTAGAGAGCCAAAGGCTGCAATCTGTTCGATGTTACGTAGGTCGTAGATTCGCAGATCTCCACCAATACTGTCCAGTTGCTCGAAGCCTCCTAAATGCTCTAAAGCATAGCCATTGTATATAGTTAGATTCATGCCAATGTGCTGCAAGTTCGAGAATCCATCGATGCTCAGCAGTGCCTCTCCGTTCAGTATACAGGTGCCGGCCATTTGCTGCAGTGAGTCAAAACCCCTAATGGAAGTGAGTAAATCATTATTCCCGATGGATATATTTCCACCTATGTCTACCAGGCTGTCAAAAGCATGTACGGAAGTCAATTCGCTGTTGTTCGTAACGAGTAGCACGTTGCCAATTGACTGAAGAGCGGCAAATTCAGGGAAATTGAAGTTGCCTCCATTTTCCGTAATCGTGAGATTACCACCAATCCGTTGCAGGCTCTGAAAAGCAGCAAGGCTATCTAGATTTGCGATTTCGGAAATTTCAAATCTATCGACAATTTCTGTCAGATTCTCAAAGCCGTGCACTTGCAGCGTGGTCAACGAGCTAAGGCCTCCTAACCATAGAGAACGGACGCTCTTTAGTGAAGCTGCACCATCCAGCAGCCCAAGATGCGGGTTCCCACTTATCAAAAGATCAGCTCGAATGGTATCGATTTGATTGGGAAAGTGAATGGTTTGCAATTCCGGGTTGTAAAACATAATAAAGTTATCAATGGAGCCGGCGATTTGGGATATTGCATCGATATTTATCAAGGAATTGTTTTCTGATATTTCAATTCTCTGTCCAACTTTGAGCAGGTTTTGCAGCCCATCGAGTTCAGTTAGTAAGTGGTTGTCTTTGATAGATAAGTCGCCTCCGATTTCCTCTAAGGCACTCAATCCCAGCAGGTCAGTTAGTTGGTCCAGCGCTTGAATAGTCACATCCCCTTCAACCCGTTTGATACCGTTCAGTCCGTCAAGATTGACAATATCGTCATCAGTAGATGTCGCTACTATCCGCAGCCGACTCACCTCCTCGCAGTCGGGGTAGTCTGAGGGGAAACTGTCGATTTCCTCTTGGGTGCTAAAGGTAACGTCACTTAGATCGCAGGTCTGAGCGGCGCCATGAGCAAGAGGAACAGTTAATGAGATAATAATGAATGTGATAAAAATAAGGAGCGAAATAATGTGGTCACGTTGCGCTGCCCTTCCCGCTCTCCGTTCCAATGCAGGCAGCATGTAGTGGCTTCGTGCATCCACTATTGTGGTCTGCTCGTACCTCCCAGCCCCCACTAGCGGCGCACTCAGTCCACTCCCTGCTACCTGCATTTCCTCTTCGATCGGGGCTATTTTGCAAGCGCTCTCCATCGCGTGGTCTTTTCTTGTCTGGCTTGGTATTATTTCCTTTGCTTCATCCAGCAGTTTTGTGGGTGATAAATGAGGATTGAATGGCCTGTGCTGTGCATGGGGGATTTGCAGGTTTACTGTGGAATTCATTTTTTGAAATTGACAGATTAATCCAGGGTGAGATACTCTCGAAATCTCCGAAGTATCGGCAACTAATTTACATAAAAAAACGCAGCGCAAATTGCGGCCTTTGCCCTGGGGCATTTCGGCGAGTTGCGCAAATAGTTTATGTTAGTACCTCTATTTCAACCGTTTGCAATCAGCCTTTGATGAACTTGAGCAGCACTTGTTTTTCCTTGTCGATAATTCTTAAGAGATAGATGCCTGCTGGAAGCGTACTAATGTCTAGTTCGCCTTCATTGGCAGTGGTTTGAAGCATCAGTCGGCCTGTCAAATTGTAAACCTCGACGCTTTGGGCTAGCAGGCCTGGGATTTGCAGACTCGCTCCCGCCGGATTTGGATGTGGGTTCAGGTTGTCAATAGCTTGCAGCTCTCCTACGGCAAGTGCTTGATGCTCGCAGCCTTGCACAACTTCAAATGGGGTGTTACAACCGGCACTGTTCAGTTCGATTGTTCCCAGTTGATCATTGTTCGAAATCCAGGTACACAGGTTGTTGATGCTGCAAGCGTTCAAAGACGCATTGGAGGTGATTTGGACATTGGTGAGCTGCTCAGGATCGATATTATGCAGACCTATGAGACTTTCCAATTGCGGGTTTCTCACTACGTGAACCGCCTGGCCAAGACTCGTTAAATGGCTAAGATTACTGAGACTGTTCAAAACAGCATTATCATAAATATGGAGATGCCGGCCGATTGCATTCAAGGAGTCAAGTCCAGCGAGGTTGCTGAGGGAAGCATTGTTTGAGATCACAAGAAAACGCTCGATCTCAGTGAGGCTGCCTAGTTCGGCAAGATCGTTCAGGTTTGGTTCATCGACGATGCTGATGAAGCCGCTGATAGTTTCAATTGATTCGAGGCCTTCAAGTGAGCTAAGTTTGTTTCCCGAAATCTGTAAATTTCCACTCAAATGACTGAAGTGCTCCAATCCGCTAAGGCTATGTAGGTTTGCATTTCCATTGAGCTCCAGTGACTCCCCAAGATGAGACAACTGAGAAAAGTCTGAAAGGTCTGGTAGGCCAGTCTGGCTTAGTTGAAGAGACCCATTAATCGTATCCAGCACCGCCATCCCAAATACTTCTGTGTAAGCGGCATTTGATAGCTGCAGATTGCCCTTAATCTTTCTGATTCTGGAGGGAGTTTGGGCATTTGCATAAGTTGCTGCGAGGCCAAGATTTCCATACACCGTAGTGCAGTTCGGATGATCCAAATAGAGTTGATCTAGTGTATAAGATCCATCGCAATCCAGGTCCTGCAAACCACACTCGTTCGCTGCAAGCATACCACAGCTCCGTCCGTAGTCATCCGCTTGATCACATGCAGAACCATTTTCATAAGCGCTGAGGCGGTCATGATCAATCAGCAACATCTCGCAAATAGCCACGACTTCACAGGCTTGAAGCAAGGGACAGTTACCGATGATGAATTCCTGTAGCGCTGCGCCGTCCAACTGTACCAAAGATTCAATTGAGTTTAGGTTTTGATTGTCTTTTACAAGTACCTGGCTGGGCACTGTTTGAAGGCTTTGCAGACCATTGAGATCACTGAGCGAGTTGAGGTAATGAAGTCGCAATGAATTACCGACTGTTACCAGGTTAGAGAAGTTGCTAAGATCATTGATAGAATTGCAGTTCTTGATTTCGAGATCGTTCCCGATTTCTACTAAATTTGGCATTTGCGGGAGGCTGAGCAATTCTCCGTTTTCCTCAAAAATCATGTCTTCACTGACCACTTGCAATGCATTCAGTCCGGCGACACTTTCCAGGCTTTGATTGTGCCTGCAAAAGAAATTGCCAAGTACTTGCTGCAATCCTTCAAAGCAGTTGAGCGCAGTGAGAGATTGATTGTCAGAAATCTGTATTCTGTCTGCTTCGACTATTGAATTGCAGATAGCAACAGACTCAAGTGTGGTATTACTGATTATTTCGATGCCACTGCTGAAGGCAGTGAGGTTTTCAAAACCTGTAATTGAGTGCAGCCCACCGTTTGCAAAGAATGACAGCAGCCCACCCAAGGTGTCGAGACTGTTAAAGCCTGAAATGCCATGATCGCCTCCATTTTGCGATATTTGAATAGTTCCAATAACAGTCTGAAGGCTATTGAATTCAGATAGCTGCTCCAATTGCAAATGGTCGATTATTTCAAAGTCTTCCCCAACTCGCTGGAGTGAATCAAAACCGGTAATTTGTGCAAGACTATTATTGTCTTTGATCTTAAAGGAACCACCTATCTGGTTGAGTTGCTCAAATGGGGCAAGCTGCACCAAATAGGGTAGGTTGGTTAGTTCAAATTGCGCAGTCACATATTTTAGATTTTCAAAGCCCTGTATAGACTGCAGTTGGTAATTATTGACAATCCTCAAGCTGTTTTTAATGCTGTCGATTGAGACGAAGGCCTCGATTGAGACTAAGTTGGGATTGCCTGAAATTAGGAGATTTCTAGCCTTTTCAAGCAGTGGGAATCCGGACACTTCAGGGAGGATCTCGTTATCGCTGATAATTAGATCACCAGTTAGCCGCTGCAGATTCTCAAAGCTTCCCAGGCTCTGCAGGCTTTCATTAGTGGAAACGGTAAAGTCTTCTCCAACACTTTCTAATGCAGTGAAACCTGAAATGTTTTGCAGAGAGGGATTAGACAGTACTGTCAAATCCTTGAAGACGAACCTCAGAATCGGAAAGCCATCGATACTCAGTAGGTTGGCATTGTCGGCGACTTCCAGTGTTCGAAGCCTATAAAGTTCTGCTGCTCCATCAATGCTGCTCAGGCTCTGGTTGTCGGTAATTTTGATTATCTGGCTGACAAAATCCAAAGAATCCGGCAAATGGCAATTTTCCAAACCAGCATTGCCTATGATGGTGATCGTCTCTAGTTCTCCCTTTAGGTTGATGAGTGCATCAATTTCCTGGAGGGATGCATTGTCATTGATGTTTAGTTGTGTTCCCAGGTCTTGCAGTGCAGAGAGCCCATCGAGACTCCCCAGCAGTTGATTTTGGTTGACCTCAAGTTTGCCACCGATGCTTTCGAGTTGGTCAAGCCCAGTCAGACTTGTCAGTAGGTGATTCTGATCTATGATCAGATTTCCGGAGAGGCTTTTAATTTGGCTGAACCCTCCCAGGTTTTGGATTGGATCAGTCAGATCGCTTGATATCCGCAGGTTTCCTTGCAAATCTGCGCAATCCGAAAAGCTCTCTGCAAAGTTGTCGATTTGAGTTTGAGTGGAGATTACCAAATCTCCTATCTCGCAGGCTTCTGCCAAAAGTGGTAGAGCGAGGAATAAGCATAGGATAAGGTATAGACATAGTTGCTTCATGATAGTGGGTTTTAGGTTGGGTGTAGGGAAACAAAAAAGGGCTACCTCCTGTCAAAGGAAGTAGCCCGATTTTGCGTATTTGCGACCTTATGAATAAGGTCACTTAATAAGGCTATTCACCTTTCTTCACAGCTTGCTTGATGCCTTTGCCAACTTTCTTAGCTCCATCACCAACAGCTTCAGCTCCATCTTTTACGACTTCGCCTGTTTTCTTAACTGCCTTTTTAAGACCAGATCCAAGCTTCTTTCCGCCTTCTCCGACTTTACCCGCAGCTCCTTTCACGCCATCGCCAACAGTACCGGCAGCACCTTTAACAGCACCACCCGCTTTGTTTGCAGCATCGCCAGCAGCATTAGTAACAGTACCAGCAGCACCTTTTACAGTACCGGCAGCACCCTTAACAGCATTACCTGTAGCATCAACGCCGCCTTGTACAGCTCCGCCAACACGATTAGCACCATCTCGTACTGCACCACCTGCTCGTGTAGCACCATCTCTTACCGTACCGGCAGCCCCTTTGGCGGCATTGGTTCCAGATCGGATGGTTTTAGTGGTACCATCTTTGACAGTGGTTCCAGCGTTTTTCACATTGTCGCCGCCTGCGCAGCCTTTACCACCAAACATTGCCAGTACAGCTGCACCTAGCAAGAGAAGCAAAAGAAGAGGAAGTAGTTTCTTTAGCAAACCGCCTCCGGCTTTAGCTGTATCACCAACGGCACCTGCCGTAGCACGACCTGCATTGGAAACGCCACCTGCTACGGACTTGCCTGCGTTGCTAACTCCTGATCCAACACTGGAAGCGCCAGACTTGATAGAGCTGGCAGCAGAAGCGCCTGCAGAACCCAGGCCACCAAGAAGGCTGCCAAGATTAAGGCCAGAAGGTGTAGCACGTGCGATGTGGTCTTTCTGGCTTCCCAGAAGTTTTCCCAGACCAATTGCATCCAATGCTTTGTTCTTAATTGTACGTCCGATTACACCCATAATGATTGGGGCAACCATTTTCATTAGAGATCCAGTGATCCCGCTGCTAAGGCCGCTGTTCTTACTTACAGCCCCTACAACGTCACCAAGACCGCTACCGAAGATTCCGTCCAGCATTCCGCCACCGGATTTTTCGATGTCTGTTCTGTTTCCTCCCAGATAGCCCATAACGTCATCCAGCATTCCACTGTCTGCTTTAGAAGCCATTCCAAAAAGATCTTCCGCACCTCTGGAAGTTGATGATTGCTTCATCATACCACCCAGGATACCTGGAATAATTCCGCCTAAAGCGGATTTAGTCGAGCCAGAGTCGCCTCCAAGCGTACCAGCGAGTTTTTCGACTACCTGGTTACCGATGTAACCTTGAACGATGTCTACAAGATTGATTGACATTAGTTGGAGTTTTGGTTAGTTAATGTAATTTTTTGTTTTTTATTGCTACCAAGCTCAGCATAGCGTGGTCTTAGCAAATTTCCTTTGATTTTCCAATTCTATTACGAAGATTTAAATCAAAGTAACCGCGCTTACTGGTCCTGAATCTTTTAAGTTACTATATTTTTTCCATTGTAGCTGGTAAACTGCTGGGCATGGATCAAAAATGCACCTCCGAACCCACTTATTTTGAATACTTTATACAATTTGTTGGTTCTAAAGCCAGCTAATGGGCAATTGTGGATGTAAATCTCTCTGCCTTATGATTCGTATCAAATTGCCTTCCAAAAATGAAAAGCGATACCAAATAGAGAAATAATTGCCCTTGGAACTATTTGGGGTGTTCTTACATTTTCTTTAAATCATTAATTTCGCCTTTTGGTTCAGCACCAAAGTGAAATATTCAACTATTCAATCAAGAAAAATGGACAATACAGAACTTACGGAGCCATTAAATTTCGTAGAAAACATTGTAGAGGAGGATTTGCGTACCGATAAGTATGAGGGGCGGGTGCATACCAGGTTTCCCCCTGAGCCTAATGGTTATCTGCACATCGGTCATGCGAAATCGATTTGTCTCAATTTTGGCATAGCTGAGCGCTATAAGGGCCTCAGTAATCTACGTTTCGATGATACAAATCCTGTTGCAGAGGATGTGGAATATGTAGACTCCATTCAAGAAGATGTAAAATGGTTGGGTTTTAGCTGGGACGATCGACTGTTTTTCGCTTCCGATTATTACGGTCAACTATACGATTATGCCGTGCAACTGATCAAAAAAGGCAAAGCTTATGTAGATGACAGCACCGCTGAAGAGATTGCTGCTGAAAAGGGCACGCCTACGGAGCCTGGAGTAGAAAGCAAGTATAGAAGCAGAACGGTGGAGGAAAATCTTCGCCTATTTGAAGAAATGAAAGCGGGTAAGTACGCCGATGGGGAGAAAATTCTTCGCGCTAAAATTGACATGGCTTCTCCCAACATGCACATGCGTGATCCCATCATGTATCGGATTCTCAACGCCGAGCATCATCGCACTGGCGACGAGTGGGTGATATACCCTATGTACGATTTTGCTCACGGCATCTGCGACTCTATCGAAGGAATTACACACTCTCTCTGTACCTTGGAGTTTGAAGTGCACAGACCTTTGTATGAGTGGTTTTTGCAAGAATTGGAAATCTACAGTCCACAGCAAATAGAATTTGCTCCGCTAAATTTGAGCTATACCGTACTAAGCAAGAGAAAACTCAGAAAGCTGGTCGAAGAAGGCCATGTGATGGGGTGGGATGATCCTAGAATGCCCACAGTTTCTGGAATGCGACGACGAGGATATACGCCGGAAGCAATTCGAAACTTTGCCAAGCGTATCGGAGTAGCAAGGAGGATTGGTTTGATCGATCTGGCTTTGTTAGAATACAGTGTTCGAGAAGATTTGAACAAGAAAACCGCCCGGGTTATGGGGGTTTTGAATCCTTTAAAGCTTGTCATCACCAACTATCCCGAAGGGGAGGAGGAGCTGATGGAGGCTATCAATAATCCGGAGGATGAAAGCATGGGGACCAGGAAGATTCCGTTTTCTCGTGAACTCTATATCGAGAAAGAGGATTTTCGTGAGGAGGCTCCAAGGAAATTCTTCCGCCTCAAGCCCGATGGAATGGTGCGCTTAAAGAATGCTTACATCATCCGTTGCGACAAGTTTATTAAAGATGAGTCGACTGGAGAAGTTACTGAGGTGCATTGTACTTACTTCCCAGAGAGTCGAAGCGGATCAGACACAAGTGGACTTAAGGCCAAAGGAGTTTTGCATTGGGTGAGCATCAAGGATGCCGTTCCAGCGGAGGTGCGTCTCGTAGACAGATTATTTAAGGATCCCACACCGAATGAACATAAGGAAGTGGACTTCATGGAGTTTCTGAACGAGGATTCAATGAATATCATAACGGCTTATGTGGAGCCATCTCTGAAGACTGCCAAGGTGGGTGATCGTGTACAGTTTATGAGAAAGGGTTACTTCTGCCTTGACAAGGATTCCAGTGAAGAAAAAATGGTATTTAATCGCACCGTTACGCTGAAAGACAATTGGGCGAAGCGTGGAAAGTAGATAAGGAAGTAAAGAATGCAACAGCTTGTGAATGGGGTGGTGGCGAAAGCTGCTACCCTATTTTTTAGGTCCTCATGAGAAAGGCACAAGGCTCCGGAAAAGAGAAGAGCCACTAGTGGAGGCTAGTGGCTCTTAAACAACAACAAAAACAAAGAGACACAGGAAAATCATCAACATTTGCTGATGAGCTTTCCCGTTTTGATTTACTAATCAGCGGTCTGATTGGGTATCTCTCTGTTTCAAAGATAACGATAGCGAATTTACTTTGCAAGCGAATATTCGCTGAAATGAAAAATAGTGGTCTTTTTCTGTCTAAAAGCTGGACGAAAAGGCCGATTTCTCTCTGAAGCAGTGCTTGGTTTCCTATTTTTGCGGCAGATGGTGGACATGGAAACAAACATTCGGCTCATCTTTGGTTTGAAGCTGAAGGAGCTAAGAACACAGCAGAAGCTGTCTTTTGCACAGTTATCCGAGGTCACTGGTCTTTCTGTTTCCTACCTTAATGAGATTGAAAAGGGCAAAAAGTATCCGAAACAAGATAAAATACTGATACTGTGCAACGCCTTAAATACCGAGTACGATGAGCTGGTATCCCTCAAGCTAAATCCCAAACTCGCTCCGATCAATGAATTGTTAACCAACGGCTTCCTTGATAACATACAATTGGATGTCTTTGGATTAAGTAAACAAAAGCTGGTGGAAATGGTAGCTAAAGCCCCTTCGAGGGTGAGTGCATTTATCAGTACATTGATCAAGACAGCAAAGACAAATAATCTGGGAACGGAGAATTTCTACTTCGCCTCCCTTCGTTCCTACCAGGAATTGCACAACAATTACTTTGAGGAGATCGAAGATCAAGTGGATGAATTCCTCGAACAATTTGAGATTGATCCCGAACCACCCATTGCGGAAGCCGAGCTTGAGGACTTGCTGGTGCAGCACTACAACTACCAGATCGATGATACTGTACTGGGAGATGATCCTGTGCTCAGTGAATTCCGTTGCATTTACCTCAAGACCCAAAAGAAGCTGCTGGTCAACCACCATTTGAGTTCACGTCAGCGCTGTTTTCTTTTTGCCAAAGAGATCGCATTCAATTTCATGAAGCTCAAGGAGCGGCCCTATCGGTTCTCGCTCTTTAATGTTGACTCCTTTGAAAAGGCGCTAAACAATTTTAAGGCGTCTTACTTTGCAGTTGCGCTTTTATTGAACCGGCACCTATTTCTGCAGGACTTGTCGAGAGACCTGGATAACGAAAAGTGGCATGAGAACAAGTTTCTTGATTTGATGAACAAGTACAATGCGACTCCCGAAATGTTCCTCAGCCGATTGACCAATTTGCTGCCAAGTCAATTTGGCATTTCTCGTTTGTTCTTTCATCGTGTTCATCATGTTGTTGGCAGCAATTCCTTCCAAATCAACAAGGAGCTGAATATGGACCATTCCCTGACGGTTCATACGCTGGAGAATGAGCATTACTGCAGACGATGGGAGGCCATTGGGGTATTGCAGGAGCTGGATGAACAGCTCAAGCAGGGAATAACCAGTGCAACGCCAGTGCGCGTACAGCGACGACATTATCTCGATACAGGCGATGAGTTCCTGACCCTCAGTATAGCACGTACGATGTCTCCTACTCCGAATGAGACGGTTAGCGTGACCATTGGAGCAATTCTAGACGATCAATTGAAGGAGGCGATGCCGTTTTGGAAAGATCCCGCAATCAAGCGCGTGGATGTGCACCGAAGTTGTGAACGCTGCTCGCTCACGGATTGTGCACAGCGAGCTGCCAAGCCTATCCTGTTGGATAAACTTCGCTACCAGGAAAAAATTGAGCTGGCGCTTGCCGAGCTAATTAGCAAGCAGTAGTAAGCGGATCATCACTTTTAGTGCTCTTTCTGCTGCTCCATTTCCTACCTTTGGATCTGTGAGTCAAAATCTTCCCTCTATGTTGTTTCTACGCAATGCAAATATCCTAACGATGGATGAAGCGGCACCACAAGCGGACACAATTGTCTTCGCCGATGGAATTATTAAGCATGTAGGGGCCTGGCAGACACTCTCAAGACAGGTTGCCGAGCAAGACCAGGTAATTGACCTTGAGGGAAAAACCTTGATGCCTGGCTTTATTGAGGGGCATGCGCATTTTGTGCGTATCGGCAGAACCGCCAAGATGATTGACCTAAGCAATTGTAAAAGCTGGTCGGAGGTGCTTGGTGCTGTGGAGGATAGGGTTTCAAAATCGGCTGCTGGTGCATGGGTTTGCGGTTATGGATGGCATCAGGCCAAGTGGACTGATGTTTCCCATGAGCAAGTCAATGGCTATCCGGTGCATGAGCAGTTAAGTACTATTAGTCCCGACAATCCGGTCTATCTCATCCACGCCAGTATCCATTCTTTGATGGCCAATCAAAAAGCTATGGATATTGCTGAGCTTAGTCCCCAGCAAATGGCTGATGATTTGGTCTTGAAGCGAGCCGAGGGCTTATTTACGGGGATCTTCGAAGAAGAATCGCAATCCTATATTCTTTCAGCCGCAAATTCTCTTGATCCCGCAAAGCGAAAAATTGAGATACAAGAAGCTATAGAGCTGGCAACGGAGCTGTGCATTAGGAATGGGATTAGTTCCTTCCATGATATGGCCTGCACAGAAGAAGAGTTGCTGGTGTTTAAAGAATTGGACGAGCAGAATGCCTTACGTGTGCGAATGAACCTGGTGCTTTGGGCTCAGGATCATCGTGATTTGCTGCGGATGTGTGATCAATATACGGGTGCCGATTATCAGTCGGATTTCTTGCGTGTTCAGTCGGTGAAGGCATTTGCTGACGGTGCCCTTGGCTCGCGGGGAGCCTGGTTGAAACAGGAGTACAATGATGAGCCGGGGCATTTTGGTCAGCAGATCATCTCTGAAGCACAGCTCACGAAACTGGCAGAAAAGTGTCTGAAAAATAGTCTGCAACTGGTTGCACATGCAATCGGAGATGCAGCAAATAGTATGGTTTTGGATGTGTACGAGAAGGTTCTTGCTGGAGATAAATCTTTGCGATGGAGGATCGAGCATGCTCAAAATGTCGTAGCAACAGATATTCCCCGATTTAGCAGGAATGGTATTGTTGCTTCTGTACAGACTGTGCATTGTACTTCTGATGCACCGTATTTGCATCAGAAGCTGGGAGTAGAGCGCGCCGAAGCTATTGCCTACAGATGGGCCGACTTATTGGCACATGATACGGCTATAGCAAATGGAACCGATGCGCCGGTCGAATCACTGAGTGTAATGGAAAATTTGCATGCTGCTGTGACTAGAAAACCCAAGCATGGACCAGCCTTTGTACCAGAGCAATGCATGACGATGCCTCAGGCTCTACGCTCCTATACGTGGGGCAATGCCTATGCAGCTTTCGAAGAAGAAAGCAAAGGAGTATTGATTAAGGGGGCCTTTGCTGACTTTGTGATCCTTTCTGGAGATCCTTTGGAGGTGGAGGACATTCGCTCTATTGAGGTGGAAGCACTTGTCATTGCTGGTAAGCTTTATGCCTCAGAAAGATTCGAAATCCTCTGGTGATCGATCGGGTAATTCGCAGATTGCAGCACTGATTTCGTCGAATTGACTTGATCTGACTTGAGGCTTTTAGGATATTGGATTTCAAATCAAGTGATATGTCTAAACAAATTGTAGCTGGACTGGATGAGCTCATACGAGAGCAGGTGATCAGCCCGGAGGTTGCAGAAAAGATCAGGACTTATTATGCTGCGAAAAAAGGCAATCCAGTTAACAGAATGCTGCTGGCTTTTGGCGTTATTGGAGCCTTGCTTATCGGAGTAGGCGTCATTTTACTTGTAGCACATAATTGGGATCAACTCAGTAGAACTGTCAAAACCGCACTGTCTTTTGCACCCCTGCTAATCGGACAGGCGCTATGCCTATTTTCACTGTGGAAAAAGAATGACAGTGTTCCCTGGCGAGAATCTTCAGCAACATTCTTAGTACTGGCTATAGGTGCGAGTATTTCACTTGTTTCTCAGACTTATCATGTTGCAGGCACGATGCCGTCATTTTTCTCTTCCTGGCTCTTGCTGGCGCTTCCTGTGGTTTACCTGATGCGTTCTTCGATGGCTTCTTTGATGTTTTTTCTTGGGATTTTGTGTTTATCTTTTTGCACCTGGGATAGCTGGTCCAGCCCTGTCTTGCAAATGCCTTTCATTTTCCTAGTAGCCATTCTCCCGCATTATATCTTGCAATGCAAGCGAGATCCTCATAACTCCTTTACGCTGTTTCATCATTGGTTGGTACCGCTCACAACGATGAATGTCTTGATTGGCTTCCTTTCGGTGATTTGGGAATCATACCTCATTGCCATTCCCGGAGCTGCGCTGCTTTCCATCTTTTTCATGATTGGACAGCTGGATTATTTTGCCGCACTAAAGACGAGATACAATGGATACAAAGTGATCGGTTTACTGGTTTCTTTGTGGGTGCTCTTCTTCTATAGTTTTGGATTTGTTTGGGAAGAATTCGGTCTTCTGCCTGCGATGCAGAACGGCTCTATACCTCTAGCAAATATGGTGCTGATTGGCAGCCTGATCATTGCGGCATTGTTGTTCTTGTACAACAAAGTAAGATATGGCAAGGACAAGCTCCATCCGATAGATTTTTGGTTCATCCCCTTTGGTGTAATGATCCTTCTGGGACAAGGTGCCGTGCTGGTGAATCTATTATTGCTGGCCATCGGGATTTGGTGCATAATCGAGGGAAGCAAGCGCATGAATCTTGGCAATTTTAACCTTGGATTATTGACCATAATGCTCTTAGTGGGATTGCGCTTTGTAGAGTACGATGCGAGCTTTGTGGTAAGAGGAGTCGTATTTATCACAATGGGCATTTGCTTCCTTTGTGCAAACATCTACATCACTAAAGGATAGAGAATCAGACACTTATTGATTCACAATCCCTAAACAAAAACAAGCGCTAAATGAAAAATAGATATTGGATCATCATAGCCTTTGCGCTCACTTGTCTGGTACAGATTTTTGCTATTGGCAAAGTGATCTATGCTAAGGAAAAGATCATTAGCAAGGGCACTGTTTATAAATTCGATCTTCAACCAGTAGATCCCCTGGACCTCTTTAGGGGAAAGTACATTGATCTTCGGTTTAGCAGTACCATAGTAGAAATCCCTGCAGAAGATATGGAGGAAGGAGATTACAGGCAAAGGCAGATCGTGTTTGCTGAACTCGACACTGACAGTTTGGGATATGCGAGGATAAGCAAAGTGCAGCTTAGCAGACCTGAAAATGCTAGTGACTATCTTGAGGTGGAGGGCCGCAAATACGATAACAAATGGCATCTCTCATTTCCTTTTGATAGATTCTATATGGAAGAAAGCAAAGCCTTTCCAGCCGAAAAACTATATCAACGTAGCGTGAGAGAGCGAAATGAGATGGATGCTTACGCCCTTATTGCTGTGAGGAATGGCCAGGCAGTGATCAAGGATGTGGAAATCGATGGTGTGCCGATTCATGAAGCAGTGCGAAGGGAAATGGAAAAAGAGGCGCAAAAGAAGCGGTAGAAGCAATCTTCAAGGAATGCATAAAGCGGATCAATTACACCTTAATTCTTCTTAGGGCCGAAAGGCACTTTATAGGGCTTTTTATTGCTCTTGTCTTCTGGCTCTCGAGGTTCAGGAGTAGCACAGTAAGAATCCAGTTGAACCTGTGTTAATCCATAGCCTTTGGCTTTGGCACTGCGCATGTCTTCGCAGGCCTTATCCTTTTGCTGCTTTGCGTTGTAAGCTCTGGATCGGCCGTAGTAATAGTGTCCGACATTTGGATTTAGCGCTATCGCCTTATCAAAGTTGTAGATGGCCTCCTGGAAGTTGTTGTTTCCAAGAAAGTAGTAGCCTTTAACTGCATTTGCCAGATCGTTTTCTTTGTCGGTGATGTATGCCAGGTTTGCTTGTCGGATCGCCTCTTCATATTTGTAGTTGGCCATTAGTGCCCATGCATAAGCGGCAAGAATTGTGGCATTCTTCGGTTCCAGTTTCATGGCTTTTTCCATAGCGGCCACCGCTTCTTTCCCATTTCGGTTTTCTATATGTAGCCTTGCTTGTAAAAAGTAGTTGGAAGCAGTCTTGTTGCGTGCCAGCAACTGATCGATACTGGTTTGGGCCTCCGCTGTCTTGCGCAATTCGATCTGCTTCAATACCTGATTCTGTCGATCATCCAGCATTTCCAGGCTGGTGGTTCGAGGGCTTTTCTGAGCACCAGACGATTTTGCTGTTTCTTTGTTGATCGCAGCTGTTGACTTTGTCTTTTCTGCATTTTGCGCACTGATAGCCGCTTGGTTTTCAGAGCTGCTTTTAAGAGCAGTTTTATCGGTTGTGGCAGACTTTGCAGCATCATTTTTGCTAGCATTACAAGCAAACAGACACAGCATCATAATCAATACAAAAGAGTTGAGGCATTTCATGCCGTAAATCTACCCATTTATTGATAAACGGCGCTTAAAAGTGAAGTGAGTAGATGCAATAAATTGCCTTACTTTCTTCATTCACAGTTTGTTCGAGAATTAGGATTTGTAATTTTAAGGAGTGGGAATCAATAACTGTCTGATTTCTAGCAAGTCAAAATGGACAGTTATTGATTCTCCATCCCTTAGCGCTAAAGACAGACAAATGATAGTTTCAATAATTGTAGCCAAGTCGGAAAACAACATCATTGGCAAAGACGGTGAAATTCCCTGGCGACTGCCCAATGATTTGCAATATTTCAAAAAGACCACCATGGGGCACCCGATCATCATGGGGCGAAAAACGCATGAAGGCATTGGGAAGATACTACCGGGACGCAAAAACATTGTGTTGTCGGGAAGCCTGAAGGAGATCACAGGTTGTGAAGTTGCCGGCTCAATGGAAGAGGCGCTAGGAGCCTGCATTATGAATCGGGAATCGCAGGTCTTTATTATTGGCGGTGCTAGTCTATACGGTCAAGCGCTGCCCTTTGCCGATCATCTTTACATTACGGAAGTGAAGGCCAAAATCGACGGAGATACCTATCTGCCTCATTTTGATATTTCACTGTATAAAGAGACCAGCCGCAAGGCCAATAGACCTGATAAACGCCACGAGTTTGCCTACGATTTTGTAGTGTACAAAAGACGGTAATGATCCTTCATAGCCTGGTTCTGCTGCCTGTCCATTCCCTCTTGTATTAGACCATTAGTCAATGTTGATTTCCACCCCGGCGATTGTGTTTCGAAATACAAAGTATTCAGAAACCAGTGTTATTGTAAAAGTATACACTAGAGAGCTGGGGCTAACTTCGCTAATCATCAATGGTGTGCGGAAGTTGAAGTCGAGTCATCATGCGAGTTTGCTGCAGCCGATGTCTCTGGTCAATATTGTGATGTACTATCGTGCTGGCAAAGACCTCAATCGCATCAAGGAGATTAGTCCGGATCATCTCTTTGAGTCTGTTCCTTTCGATATCGTAAAAAGCAGCATTGCTATCTTTCTTTCTGAGCTCTGTTTCAAGTGTATCAAAGAGGAAGAAGGCAACGAGGTCTTGTTCGACTTCCTGCACAAGCGCATGAAATTGCTTGATGCAGCCGAGCAGGGTCTGGACTTGTTTCCGCAGGTCTTCATGTTGGATCTCAGCATGTATCTCGGGTTCTATCCTGGAGGCAAATTTGAGGAAAGCCGACCCTACTATCGAATTGGCGAAGGCCGCTACGTTGCTCATGGCAGCCAGGATGAGCGACAGTTCGATCCTTCACAGAGTCGGCTCTTTAGTCGTTTTGTTCAGGCCCGCGAGATGAGTGAGGGATTCTCCTTCCGAAAGGCCGAGCGTCAGGAGTTGTTAAATTTGTTGCTGCGCTATTATCGATATCATATCGAGAATTTTGCGACCCTGAAGTCGGTGGAGGTGATTCGGGTGGTGTTTTCTTAGGGAGGTTGGATTGCGGATTGTGTTGATGGCGGATTTTGGCGATCTTGCTGGTCATTGTTTACATTAGCCGAGATATTAGTGACAGTCTAATTATTTGGAGCGCATCTGTACCCCTTGTAGAAGCGGCTTGCGTGCTATCCGTTTCAATGGAAGCACCCTTCGCTGCTGCCTGTATCCGCCGCTGCGGTCTCTCCTAAGGTCGAGCCCTCATCGGCGG
>JAHDEE010000427.1 GCA_020629005.1 Chitinophagales bacterium | reverse complement strand
TTAGCACCATCCACTATAATCAGGATTGACGCATTTGAGTAAGGCATGCCTTGCCCCCAAATCCTTTCTTCTATTTCCTGATCTATACACACTATAATGTCAAGAATATATATTCAGCACTATCCAGTAAGGGAGTTGTTCACTAATTAGACGATCAATCCCAAAACATGTCGGCAGTAAGGGTTTTGCTAAAAACCTATTTTATAAACACTAGTTGTTAGGTAAATAAAATAATAAAAAGCTAGAATGTGTGCCTTTTTTGTTGTACCTTTCAGTAGTGGAACCCTTTTCTGATTGAGTTTCTTCTCCTATTATCAGATTCGCATAACTCATAAATATGAAAGCTAAGGTGGTTGTAGACAAGGAAAGTGATACAATGCGGCGAGATCTGACAGAGTATGTGGCTTATGCGCAAAATCCCTTTCCAGGAAAGGAATTTCAGGTCTTACTACCAATTTTTGCAGTGGAATTCAGCCCCGAAGGCTTGATTTGCAAATTTGACGGTATTGAGCTGGAAGATGGCAACAAAGCAAATTACTTGCGGTATGGTTTTCGTAAGAGATCTGCCAAACTCGATGCGGTGACCATCACAGCTAAAATGTGTGATAATACCTGGGAATTCGAAGCTTTTTCCAAACAACTGGACCAATGCATTGAGTTTGCCAGAAGCATCAATCTGGAAGAAGAAGTGCAATTGCTGATTGCCTTGAGAACCTGTGTCATCGATCAGGAGGCTGCAATCTGCGACGAGCTGAACGGGGTCCATGAGTCTTTTAACAAAGACGAGCGCAAGCAACTGCTGTTTAGCTTGCGAATAGATAGCGGGGAGTCAAGACGATATTTAGGAGAGCTGGAAGCCATTCAGCAACAAATTATTTATTCCCTAAGTGATGATATGGCGAATACACGTGGAAGCAGAGTCGATCCTGATCCCAATTGCCGCGAAAATTTTTGATATTTTAGTGCAAATGCTATAGGCACCAGTCGTAGTAAATAGATGATGACTTTCCGGCATTGAAGAGAGCCGGAGTAATCTATACAACAGAACGAAATACAATTATTGAATATACAGTGGCAATTTATTTGTTCGAAGGGCTGGAAAATCTTGCGACAATTGGTGGTTTAGTCAATTTGAATAACAATGACAACCTAATGGACTTCAATTCGACATGTTATCACTTGGTGCATCATCATGAACATATACAAAGCCAACAAAGATATAGTGGGTACATGACTCTGTTCCAGAGCCCCCATCAGGTCCGGGAGGTGGCCAGATCGGACAAGGAGGGTAGCACTCTGATCCAGCATCTACTTCCATCCAGATATCAATCATTCGCCTACCAGGAGGGGAGTATGGTACTCTGGCGTTTTTGCCTACAGTAAGTGGTTCATTTTGCCTCCAGAATTTCGTTGAAAAGTAGTTGTAGATGCCGAGGTAGGTATTTGCTTCGATACTTTCCTCAGAAGTTTCATTGAACTTCCTTTTGACTTCTTGTTCAAGAGCGGCTCTTGGCATAATTTTATAAGAAGCCACGCCGTCCAGAATGTGGGAGACCATTACAGCAGAAATTTGCATCATTTGCAAACGTTTGCAAATGACACTATATGAGGGTTGTCTGCTGATAAAACATATGCCGATTTACATAACTGATGGACAAGCAATAAGTTATCGCTGAGGTTTTTGGGAAGTTCTGTGCCATTGTTAAAAGCTTGCTTGGTCGAAGCTGTCAAGAATGTGTCTCAGGACCGACCCTTGTTCGACAATTAGTTATGCACTTTGAAGGGGGCTCTCTGATTTTGCCACGTGGGAAGAGGTGTCATAATAGCCCTGATGGAAGGGGAAATGCAGGTGCCAGGCGGGCGACTGAGTGTGCCGGTAGTGCTGGCTGCGACCATAGGAGCAGACGGCAATACCGGATACACGAAGCGCCCGAATGGTACCTGCATTGGAACGGACAGCAGGTAGGCCTTTTGGGCGATGGAGTCAGGTTTGCTCCAAAAATCTAAATTAAATATTAATTAGGAGCGATGCGAATTCTACCGCGCAAACGATGGTCCCGCTGTCCGTTGCAATGCAGGCAGTAGCAGGCCGCTTCGTGTATCCCGCGCATCGGTCTGCTCCTATGGTCGCAGCCCCCCGCGCCGGCACACTCAGTCGGCCTGCTACTACCTGCATTTACACTTCCATCGGGGCTATTTTGCAGGGTCTGTCCGCCGCGCTTTGACCGGGCATCGGCAAAGGAACCAGGTGCCGAAACAGCACCAGGTTCCCAAAGCAGTAGGCCTCTTATTTTGGCGATTGCTTTGTATGGCTGGAGGGCTGTTTGCCTTGCGTTTTGGTAATGGTATTAGCCTTGGCACTGTTCTTATTAGCAGCTGCTTTCTGCTTGTCTGGCACAAGCTTGTTACTGGCTTTTTTAAGCTTCTTTTTAGGCTCAGTGGCAGTAGGCTTGGTCTGTTGTTCTTGTTTGGTAGTGGTCTTCGCAGCGTTCTTTTCGGCTAGTCGCTCTTGCTCGCTTGCCTGCTGAAGCTTCTCCAGCTCTATTTGGTCTGACTGCCTGTTGATGGCTCGCTCTTGCTTGGCGGCTTCTATTTGTCGAGCCTTGTCCTGCATCATTTCTTGCTGATCACTGCTCTGAGCTTTGCTCTGTTTTGGTGCAAAGGTGCAGAGCAGGGCAAAGACAAACAGACTAAGTATTAGCTTTTTCATTTTGAGTAGATTTATCAAATATCGGAATCTGTGGTGGCTTCAGAGAGCATCCCACATTAGTGTCCAGGATACAAATTGCTGGATAGTCTAAATGGCCTCTATTTGTGTCACCCTGCGTTGCTCGTCGGTTTTGTAGCAATGGCTATATTCCATTCTCGCGCCTTGGTTGACAAAAAGATAAGCTCATTTAGCCTGTCGATCAATTAAGTCCCACTGCACTAGT
>JAHDEE010000121.1 GCA_020629005.1 Chitinophagales bacterium | reverse complement strand
ATCACGAATCCCAAAACAGACACTTACGACCAGCCAAGCTATCGGCGCGACGGGGGGACGGGCACGCGGATTGCAAATCCTTAATCTCAAATCCCGATCCCAAATCCCCAAGCTCAAAACGGACACTTACGACCAGCCAAGTTGTCAGCGCGACGGGGACGTCACGCTGGGCATGGGGAGTCCAAATCTGTAGTCCGTAATCCAATTCCCAAAACGGACACTTACGGCCAACTAAGCTGTCGGCGCGACGGGGACGTCACGCCGGGCATACGGATTGCAAATTGAGGTAGCAGAATTTTAACTGGTGTACTGCTCGGATTTGGGAATACAGAAATTTCATTCTGTGCAGTAACTGGGACCGGGCCATTGCGATGGAGAGACCGTGCAAAATAGCCCTGGGCGAAATGGAAATGAACCTGCCAGCTGCCGTGGTGAATGCCTGACCATGGGGGCTTGGAGCCTGCGGAAAGACCACATGGGCAGTGCATGAACAGGCAGATGGTAGGTGAATTGCAATGGAGCACAGGCAAGCCGCTAACGCGTACGATAAAGGGCTCGCTCCTAAATCATTTTTACTGTTGAATCATTCCTGCACGAGAGCTGGTAGGAGGAAGAAATGTCGGTTATCAAACGGTATTTAATTATCGCTGTAGGGATAAGCATTGGGATCCGTGACATTTGGGTAGAGCTCTTGATAGACTTTGACGTAATCTGCGAGCAGGGTGAGTTTTTGCTTGTAGAGCTTGTCATGCTGGTCTTTTACATCCTCCTCTGACCCTCTGATAATGGCGACAATCAGCAGGTAGTTGATGTCCTGATCGATCTTGTGAATCACACCAGCTAGCTTGTTTAGATGAGCTCTTCGTTCGTCCATTGTCGTTGGTTTGGTTGAGGCTAAGACAAAGCCCATTCGTAATAGCGTGGAACCTCCGGCTCTTATTGCTTTTGCTTGCGACAAATGACGCAAAGTTCCTGCCATCCGCCAAGGCGAATGAGGTAAATTTAATCGAAATCGCTTGCGATGCCAAAGAAAGACAAGCCAGGCCCCTTATTGAACCTGGCTGATGCCGATTTTGCTTGCGTTCTTCTTATAAATGTTGTAATCCGCTACAGTGACCAAGCCATCAAGGTTAATGTCCTGAGGCAGGTAATTGTAAATCGCAGAGGGATCACTTAGGTAGATATTAAAGTCCTGGAAAGTCATGGCACCATCTTGATTTAGGTCCCCGCCGTGCAGAGCAAAATTGCCGCCACCCATATCCAATAAAGGACCACCACCATAGGCAGCACCAGGTGCGGTAAAATCATAGGCCGTTGCGTTCGGAATTGAAATGCTGGACTTACTCATGACAGCTAGATGACTCTTGTGCCGGACCACTATATAGTAACTGCCGGCACTGAGGCCATTGAAGGGTAAACCTTCGAGACCATCTTCACCATAAACTTTGCCATCTGAGGTAAGCATACCCGCCGCTTTTGCCATTACAGTGCTGGGATTGCTCTCAGCCCTCAGTTCTATCAGTACCCAATCGACTGCGTTTGCCGGTATACTTGTGAAAGTCTCTGTGCCTGTATAGTTTAGCGTACTACTTGCAAAGGGCTGTGCGAGTGGAATCAGGCTGAGATTATCCAGATCGAAGAACATTTGTCCTGAACCACTGTAAGGACCCTCCAATAGGAGTTCTACTTTTACTCGGCTGAGGGAAGGAGCCAACATTAGCGTGCCGGCCTGGTCACATTCGGAGTCGCCTTGCGCTGAACTTACACAGGCTTCGTTCACAATTTCTCTTACATCAATGATGGACACATCATCGATCCACCAGCCGGTTCCTCCGACATATTCATCAGAGGCAAATCGGAATCGGATTTTAACCGCCTGTCCGATGTAGGCACTCAGGTTGACTTTTGATTGAATATAACCGAGGCTGTTGCCGGTAAATGCCTGCCTTCCACTAATGGCGCTGGCCGGGTTTACCTCAATGGTTTGGTTGTAGCCGTTTTGAGTAATGCTGCTACCCAGGTCGTTCCAAGAGGAGCCGTTGTTGGTCGAGATTTCCACGACGCCACCGTCCCAACTGGTTTCGGTATCGTAATAGTGCCAGAAATGCAGTTCGGGATTTCCGCTTAATGAAGATGCAGGAACATCGAAGATCAAGTATTGATCTGTAATTCCTTCGATATTATCTGCAAACCAGGAATTGGCACCGCTGTATGGATTAGTCGTTTCAATGGACCAGTTGAGGCTGATTGTGCCGGCAGTGCCGGTAGTGAAGTTAGCTGCTCCGGACTCCATATCATCTTCAAAAAAGAAAGTGCTGAAATAGCCTGGATTGGTACTGACCTGACAAGAACAATTGACCGTAGCGCCGGAACCCAATGTACCAGGATTGAAGGTGACTGTACCACCGGCAAAGCTTCCGTTGCAGTTGGCAGATCCGTTGATATATGTCGTATTTGGTGGTAAAGCGTCGGTGATTTGCACATTGCTCACGGAGCTGGACTTACGGTTTTTGATTTCGAAATTGTAGGTAATAATGCTGCCTGCTGAAACGGATGGAATTGCCGTTTTCTTAATGCTAAGCTTGTCGCAATCCGGTGGCATATCAAATGCCTGTGTACCATCACAGCGATCATTTGTACTACCTTGAGCGGCTGAGAAGCCAAGCCCACGACGGGCAAATACATCCCAGATCAGGCATTCGTTATCTCCATTATTGTTGATCTGATCAGCCAGCAGAATTGCATCGCGGGCATCTACAAACCCAGGGCTGCAAGGTTGAATCTTGAGGCCATCTGTTACCAACTGTAGCGCTATATTGTTTCCTCCTGCTCCTCCTATGAGGTCGGCATCGAAGCCGTATTTATCGATGAGGGCCCAGCTTAAATCGTAGAGCATAGTAGCCCAAACGAACCCAACACCGTGGGGAACAGAAATTTCAGAATCGCAGAGGTTTCCATAGGTGTAGTTATTGTGGAAATTCATGTCTGTGCTGTACGGAGCGGGGCGAATTCCCTGGCCAGTTGTAGCTTGATTGGCCACCCAGGTTCCAATTCCTCTTGGAGCTGCGCCAGTGTCGCCCGCATTCATTGTCAGCATGAGACCGTACCAGTCGCTAATACCTTCCCCCATTTGCTCTTCATTGAAAAGGCAACTGCTGGAGCCGGGTCCACCTGTAAGTCTGGTTGACAAGCCATGCACCAGCTCGTGAATCACGATCCCGTTATCAAAAGAGGAGTCCCATTGTGAGGGGCCGCTATTGCCATTGTCAACCAGGGTTACATTTAGGTTTCCGGCTGCCTTGAGGTTGGCGCAGTCACCTGCGCTGAGCATTACAACGGGGATAGTGATGGTGCTACTGCTACCGGACATGGTTACTGTACCACCTGCCACGTTATTGCAAACGATACAGGCAATGGCTCCTTGATCTTGTACATTCTGTACCTTGGTGACAAAGGTGCACTCTCCTCTTTCCACCATAGCTATTTTGCCACTTACATTAGTGGTGGGCGTATTGCATACTAATGCAGGATCGGCACTATTGTCGAAAGCCTCCACTACATCTCCGGTGATTGCGGTCGACGTGATACCTGGACCGAAGGTAGCCTGAGATATGCTGTAGGTCCCAGCTACAGAAGCAGGTGAATTTACGGTGAACAAATCGGCTGAATTGGAGGAGGCTGACCAATTGAACATTTGCATTCGGGGATTTCCTCCATCAGGCGGTGTGCTAAAGTTTGCATTATTGGTACCTGATCCGTCCTGACACTCCGCATATACGTGATCGGAGCCCTGGCCACCTTTACCATAGTTATTGCTCTGGAAGTTTCCACCCGATTCATCAAAGCCGTACTGATAAAGTATGTCATGTACTTTGTTGGTGACATAGAACAAATTGGTCACTGCGGCATCAGTATTTACTATGGGTTCTGCATTTGGATTGTAGGCAAAATTGAAATCCAGATTGATACCGCCATCCGGCTCATCTCCGGAGGAGCCATCGCTTGCATTTCTATCCTGATAAGCATGAGCATTATTGCCACGGGTAATGTTGTATTCCTGTCCAGCAGCACCATTGGTATCATGCCATCCAAATGGAGAGGCATTTGCTGCTTGCGTCCAAGGTGCATTTACCAGGGCACGGCTGCCGTGATTGGGACTCTCCACAGGGAGTGCAAAGACATTATAATCGTATGCCGCTGGAGGAGGTGGCGGTGCTGGCAGAGCGGGTTGCACAGCAGCACTTGCTAACAGTAAGTTGTTGTTACCGCAATGGCTATGGTCGTGAAACTGGCAATGCACTGTCCAGTTGTTTTCTTCCAGTACTTTTCCTGTAAGGGCATCTATTCGCAGACTTAGATGATCACCGTTCCTTGGCAAATCCAAACTTAAATCCCAAGCCAGCAAGAGTTGATCCTGATCATTGTGATGATATACCAGCTGTATCGGAATATCCCTAAGAGAATACGAGCAATTCTTGACGAGGAACTTCTTGTCGTTTTCTTTAATGGCGGCGGGAACCTCTGCTCTACCAAGCTGTAGATGCTCCGCGGCAGCTAATACGGCTTGTTCAGCCGAAAGTAGGGGATTGCTAGCATTGGACTTTTGGGATGCATCCTTTACAAAGTTACCTCCCTGACTGATAACCTGCGCCTCCCGACTGACATTGATATTTATCATGGTATTGAAAATTACAATACCCTCAGTTCTCTGTTTGAGATAATAATGACTTAAACCATTATGTTCGGTATACACTTTAGAATGTATTACAGGATTTCTAACGTCGGCCTCTGAGAGACCGAGGTTTTTCCTTTCCGATTTGAGATAGTCAATTGCAACAGTTTCAGACTGGGCAAGAAGGAGAAGCGGAGTTGTCAGGAAGAACAAGAAAGACAGACATCTCGCTACCATATTGGAGGCATGCATAAGCGCTCAATTAAATAGAGTCCGATAAAAAATCACTTTCTGGGATCGGGAAACTCTTTTGGGCTCGTCTCAAGTTAAGCACAATTGCCCGCTTCATAACAAGGATCTCAAGGAAAAAGGATTGACATACAACACTTTGTCGCAATTACGATATAGGTACATAATCTTACATTTGAGGTGAACAAATGGATTCTCTGCAAAGGCGGCTACAATGTCTTATCTTGCAGGCATGATCACAAAATCTAGCTGTAGGGGCGCACAGGTACTAGCGATACTGATATTCTGCTGGTTTTCCGTATACTCGATGCCTGCACAGGCGCAGGGGCAGGGGCAGATGAATATTTCCTACCGAGTTGACAAAGAAAACCCGGATGTAGCGGCCGTTCTCAAAACGCTTGCAAAGTATCTAACTAGTCGCCCCGACTCGCTTTATGATAATCCATATTGGAATAGTGCCGAAAAGGCGAAGTACAGTCCTCATGGTTTGTATTTTGATAGGTCGGCAAAGTACTTGTACGGTGGCACCAATGCCTTTGTCTTTCTTCGAAATTACATGCCTACAGTGTTATCTGTCGAGCCTACAAGTGCAGATGCAGACAAATTTCTGATCAGAACTTTCTTTTACGGACAGGACTTGCCAGCGGAATGGGCCTCCTGGAACCCGCCATGTATTTTGCGATTATATGCCACCAAAGAAGCAAATTCCTGGAAACTGGAGAACACCATCATAGAAGAGACCAAAAACTGGAAAAGGCAAACTTACGGTCCGATCAACTATGTTATCCATCCCAACTTCGACTTTGATAAGAAGTTAGCCTTTGAGGCAGTTAGTTTTTGTGATTCGCTTGCTGCTATTTTCGATTTTGAGGAGGTTCCTTCTTTTGATTACTATCTGACAAATTCTGAAGAGGAACTGGGCAGACTTTTCAATTTCGACTTCTGGTTATCTTATCAGACTCATATAGTTCAAGAAGGTATCCGAGAGATTGCAACCGCGAAACAGGGAGTAGTGAGTCGCCGAGATTTCGCGCACATGATTGTCCCGAGAAGCAAGAATTTCATTGTAAATGAGGGAATCGCTACCTATTTTGGGGGGACAGGTGCTAAGTCTTACAGACAGGCCCTGGCGGAGTATTCTGCCAGAATAAAGGAGAGTGAAAGCATGAAATTCTCACAAATTGCCAACCCCCGATACTACAAGCGCTATCCCAATAATCCCTTAAATGTAGTCGGGGGGTATCTGGCGGAGCAGGTCTTTCAAAAGAGAGGTCCTGAAGGTTTGCAAAGACTCATCAGCTGCGGAGTTTCTGCTGAGGAACTTTTCAAGACTAGTGAGGAACTACTTGGATTGGAGGCCGGAGAGTTAGACAGCTGGATTATGAATGCTATTATGGAACAGTGAATAATGGAGTAGGCGAAAAAAAAAACTGAGACCAGCTCAAAAAGCAGGTCTCAGTTCTTGCATTCCATTGTTTATGCCTATGAATACACCAAGATGGTGCCAACTACCAAGGTAATTTCAATTTTGGCTTTCCACTAAAGTCCGGATACTTTGGAGGATTCTCTTTGTGCGCCTTCATTACTTCCTCGATCGCTCTATCTAATTGCGGGTCAATGCCAGCTTTATAATCCTGCGGTGCATAGTCCACTTCAATGTCCGGGTCTGTTCCGTAGTTTTCTACACCGTATCCAACATCATTGTACCAGCTTACAAATTCCGGCTGGGTAGTCACCGTACCATCTGCCAACTCATGTCTTGGCCATATTCCAATGACACCTCCCCAGGTTCTCTTTCCGATCAGGGGTCCGAGTCCCATCAGTTTAAAACAGTGAGAGAAGATATCTCCATCAGATCCGGCATATTCATTGGTTAGCGCAACCATAGGCCCAAGCACACTGTGATCTGGATAATGTTCAGGTTGCTGATCATATCTTGAATAACCATAGCCAATGGGTTTTCTGCCCAGTTTTTCCAATAGTAACTGGGAAACGTGCCCACCGCCATTAAAGCGTACATCGACTATCAGTCCTTCCTTATGAGATTCGACAAGGTAGTATCGATGGAACTCCGCGAATCCATCAGGACCCATGTTAGGTACGTGAAGATAACCGATCTTTCCATTCGTCTTTTGGTGAACATAGTCCCGGTTCTTTTCTACCCATTCCCGGTACCGAGCGTGATCCTCATTTCCGACAGTTCGCACGACTACTTCTCTGGTCGACTTTTTTCGTCCTTTTGCTCGAATCCCGACCCTGATTTCTGTGTTGACCTGATTGACCAACAAGGAATATGGGTTTGTATCCTTGTCCAGTGTAGTTCCATTAATGTTCGTGATATAATCTCCAACCTCAGCATTGACTCCCAATCTCCTCATTGGCGATTTAGCCTTTTCCAGCCAGTTATCCCCATCAACTATATGCGTAATCTTATAGGCCTTTTCTTTGCTGTCATATTCGAAATCTACCCCTAGCAATCCCTGACCATATTGCCGGCCTGGACGATAATCGCCACCCATCTCATAGGCATGCGAAGTACCTAATTCTCCTTGTACTTCCCAGACCAGGTCTGAGAGCTCAGCCCTGCTACCAAGCCGATCCACCAGCGGTGCATATAGTTTATGTACCTTTTCCCAGTTGATTCCAGACATATCGGAAGACCAAAACATTTCCTTCTGCAAACGCCACACTTCGTCAAACATCTGCTTCCACTCCGTCTTCGGAATGATCGAGACCTTAATCCGATCCAGATTTATCCACCCGTCTTTTCGATTAAATCCACCTCCTTGTGCCTGCGATGAGCGACTTCCAATGGCTTGCACACGCAACTTATTTCCACTAGTATAGATTAGACTCTCGTTCTTAGCTGCCACCGTAAATTCACTGACATTATTGGCAACAAGGACCTCAGATTGTTTTTCAAAATCATACATCATGATATTGCTGCGACCTTTGGGGTTTCCGTAGAAACCATCCATAGAGCCGACAACCTGACCACAACTGTAGATGACTTTATCTTGTACCGCCACAAGATCATAATAGTTGCGCTCTGCAACAGGGAAAGACATCACGCGCGTTTCGATATCCTTGAGATCGATAATGAGGTCCCCCTTAGCGGTTCTGCTTTTGTGCTTTGGCTTCTTATCATCATCTTCTTCGTCCTCACCAGGAGCTTTTGGCTCCGGAATAAATGGATCAGTATTTTCAGCCTGCAAAGAAATCAAATGGGGTTTGCCTCCACGAGAAAACCCAAGATCAAAATATAATCGATCATATACAGGATTGTAAATCCTAACAGAAAGGAAGTAGATAAACTTACCTTCAGGATCAAAGCAAGGATTGCTATCTCGAAAATCTCCTGAAGTAAGCGCAACACTCTTCTTTGTCTTCATGCTAAAGAGCATGATCTTGCTAGTAAAGGAGGGTAGGTTTTTAGAATAAACCAACCACTTGCTGTCTGGTGCCCAGTTGAACATACCATCCATCATGAAACCCACCCACTCTTTGAGCAGTATCTTTTTCTTCTTTATATCAATGACCAGGGTTTCCAGGCGGTGATTGCTTAAGGCGATGTACTTGTCATCCGGAGATATCTTGAAGTCCATGACCCGACCTACATCCAGCTTGTCAAGGCGAACTACCTTTTCGGAATGCCGGCTGTGAATCTCAAAGGATTCTTTGCCGTCCTTGTCGGACACAGTAACAAACCCTTCCCCGCAACTTAGATACTCAGGCAAGCGTTGCCTTACACCATCTTCAGACCCAATCTCGCGAACCGGGCCATTCCAGTTTGGCATTTCGAAAAC
This sequence comes from Chitinophagales bacterium, assembly GCA_020629005.1. Classification (GTDB taxonomy): domain Bacteria; phylum Bacteroidota; class Bacteroidia; order Chitinophagales; family UBA2359; genus JAHDDV01. The sequence continues at coordinate 9,668 of JAHDEE010000121.1, read as the reverse complement.
CTTCCCTCGAATGTTGGTGATTAGGGAATGACCCTCTGGGTGCAAGGAGAAAGATTGTAGGTAGCGAGCACTTGGGACAAACTTCCTTTGCAATTGAGTTCTGCTGCTATTGAAAGAGATGTCCACCCTGCTTTCTTTGCCTGTTTCGCTATCAAGCAAATACAAGTCTGCTCCCGCATGGTAAACGATTTGTTTGCCATCTGTAGTGGCATTTCTTGCATAGAATTTCTTCTGGGAACTGTGTTTTTTGAGATCTTTTCCTTGAGGATTGACAGAGTAAATATTAGACAATCCTTCATGATCGCTAATAAAGTAAACTCGCTTTCCAATCCACATTGGAGAAGCATTGTTGCCTCCTGGCTCTTTCAGCTCCTTGTACTGGCCATCACCTTTAGCATCAATCCATATCTTTCCAACCGTACCTCCCCGGTATCTCTTCCACCTGGCAATGTCACCAGTATTGCGTCCTATTACCGATTGCTTCCCGGGACCAAATGAAATACCTTCCGCAATTCCAAGGTTTAACTTTTCCGGAAGTCCTCCCTTAGCAGCAATCTGGAAAAGCTGCTTCCTGCGGCCACTGGGCATCTGGAAGCCACTGCAGTAAATAATGTTCTTGCCGTCTTTAGACCAGCCTGCAACTCTAATTCGCATGTTATGGCTGAAGGTCAGCCTACGAGCTTCTCCCCCGCTTGCAGAGATTACATATACTTCTTTGTTGCCATCTTCCTGCCCAATGAAAGCAATCAGCTTTCCATCGGGAGAAAAGTGTGGCGTTGATATCTCCCGATGTCCATTTGTCAGGCGAAAAGCTCTTCCGCCTTTAGTAGGTACAGACCACAAATCGTCTTCACTTACAAATACAATTTGATCTTTAAATACAGTGGGATACCAATAGTAGCCATTTTGCGTCATTTCCAATTTTTAAGGTAGGGCAATATTATGCCGCTAATATAGCAAATATCGTACCCCTATGCACGATTGAAAGGGCTAATCTGGCAAGGGAGCAACTGAAATACATTGCTAGCCTATCTTTAGGTACCTAGTTGCATAACTGCGTGGCAATCAATGCAAATGATCATTCAGCAAATGGACGACAAGGCTTAATAAAACTCGGAAACATGGAACCAAATTCGCAGACGAATTGTTCCACAGAATCTTCTGCTTAGATCCGAGAGTTTCAGGATTGTTCCCCTACAGCGATCTCGGCAAAAAGAAGGTGATCAGGGATTCCAAAAGCATCAACTAACGCGGACACTTCTGGCCTCAGCTTGAGGCACAATCTATCAATTGTTTTTCTGATCGCCCTCGACTTTTTGGCACTCATATACTCATGCTCCAGATACCAGGCTTTATGCTCCTCAATCAGGTGCAAGGCAAATAGATCGCAAAGCATATCAAGTACTCTCTGCAATCCCGGATCTTCACATGCTTTCAATGCCAGCACAAACTGTTCAAGTACGACCCTTTCGGAGTAAGCCCTTCCGAGTGCCAGCAAATGGGTCTGGCATCGAATGGCTGCATCATAGGCATCCATTCCAGATTTGATATACGCTCTGAGTCTCTTTGCTAAGGATTTCAGCAAATGTCGTTCCCTGTGGCGCAGCGTATCCAAATGATACTCGTCATCGCGAAGATGCTCTTCATTTGTCGACCGGGCACCCAAGCGTTCCTCTACGGCAAAAGACACTTCACCTACAAGATACTTCACCAATTTAACCGGATTCATATCATTAAATTCTCTCTTATACTCTGTCAACAGACCTTTGGAGACCAATTGCATCAGTATAGAATTATCTCCTTCAAAGGTGGTGAAGATATCTGTGTCAGCTTTCAAATCTGCAAAGCAATTTTCCCAGAGGTAACCCTTGCCTCCGCAGGCTTCGCGGCATTCCTGCAGTATTGCAGTAGTTTGCCAGGTACTCCAGGACTTCAGACCAGCAGCCAACATTTCTATTTCTCTAATATCCTCGTCGCTTCGATTTGCAAATCGTCGGGTAAGATATTGCAAGCCAAAATGCATCCCATATACTCGGGCAAGCAGCGGAATCAGTCTGCGCTGATGCATAGGATAATCCAGCAGTAGTGTTTCTGGCTGCTTCTCCGGGCCAAATTGTCGTCGCTTCAAAGCGTGCTTAATAGCGATCGTCAAGCCCTTCTTTGCTGCACTCAAACCAGCACGAGGAACTCCTACCCTACCGCCTACAAGCGTTCCAAGCATCGTGAAGAACCTCCTGCTTCGACTTTCAATTGGACTGCTGTAATTACCCTGTTCATCAACAGAACCAAAACGATCCAGCAAATTCTCCCTGGGAACGCGCACTTGATCAAACCAAATCCTGCCATTGTCTACTCCATTCAATCCCAGCTTATAACCACAATCCTTGACAGTTATTCCGGGAAGTTCGTTTCCTGCATCGTCGCGAAGCGGCACAAGAAATGCATGAACTCCATGCCCTTCTCCCCTGGTTTCAAGTTGAGCAAATACAGTTGCCATCCGGCCATGAAGGGCATTACCAATATACTCTTTGCCAGCGCCATAGTGAGGAGTATGAATAACAAATTCACCGCTGTCAATATCGTAACTAGCAGTGGTTTCAAGATCCCGTACATTTGAACCGTGACCTGTCTCGGTCATCGCGAAACATCCTGCCAGCTTAAGACTTCCGATGTCTGTTTGATAGCGATCGTGATGTTTCTTTGTACCCAGCCAGTATACGCTACCGCCAAAAAGGCCAAATTGTACACCGAACTTGATTACTAAACTCAAGTCATGAAATCCAAGTGTTTCAAAAATGTTCATGTACTGCGCCACATCATCACTTCCTCCGTACTCTGTGGGATAAGCCACAGCCCCATACCCCTGCTCAGCCAGTAGCTTGCACCATTCCATTACAATGGAGCGATAGGCGTCCTTATTCTCATGATGCCGGAGTCTGAAAACTGGATCAGCGAGCAATCGCTTCACTCGCTGTATCAAGTCGCTGTATTCTCCCTCCAGCAGTATCTGCATTTCTGCTGCTGCAAACCCAGGCTTTGAAAACTGTTTGGCTTCGGCCTCTCTGAGCTCCTCGGTAAGAATACTACGATGGTCCTTCAAAGTGGCAATGCCGATCGCATTCCTGATCTCATTTAAAGCAGTTCTAGCCTCATCGGAATCCCAGGACGCAGAATCACCTCCAGCCGCTGCCATCTTGTTCGAAAGATCCATTAACAAGTCCGGACTACCAAGTTCCTGCTTCTCAGCTGCAGTCCTGATCCATTTTATCCATTTCTGAATCAATTCCTCACTGGGCGGGTTTTTCGGATCGATCCAGGAATAAAGTAGTGCAATGTCTTCTTCATTTAGAAAAGATATCTCCGATACTTTTTCCTTGATTACCGAAATCTCACTTGGACTAAGCACGTTGTCTGCCCAGGCCACATAAAGCATTGGTACAAGAGGTAGAATTCTGTGTTGGCTATCTGAAATAGTGACTTCAATCATGCGAATATTCTAATGGTCGAAAGGATCCGACTAAAGTGAATAAAAAATGTAACCTTCAATTTATCATTATCGTCTAAAGAGAAACTAGGGAAAAACCAGAAAATCTGCCTATATTTTGCTGAGACTGCAAGGAAATGGCCGTATCTTGGCTTCTACTCCCGAAGTTTTTGTTACTTCGAAACAGGTCATTTGCTTTTTTGCCCCATTGCTCAATAGCCTGTTCAAGCCAGTGTTTGTCATAACAACAAAGCGGTGGCTAGCAGGTTTTAAACAAACTTTACACCATCTTTTAGAAGGCTTAGTTCATTTGCTCTCCATCAAAATTAGCTCAAATGTCAAAGACACGAAAGAACAGTGATTTACAGATTATCGGCTTTCTCATTCTTGTGCTGATTGGCGCCGTGGTCCTGTTTAAGGTCCTGGGGTTCGTTGGAGGCTTGCTGATGAAGCTTGTTCCTTTAGCCATCTTAGGACTTCTTGGCTATGGTGGTTATCTCTACCTTAAATCCAGGTGATAATCATCAGGCAATCCCAAAATAAGCAGCAAAGAATAATTGCCAATACTTAGATCAGCCCATGAAATTCCCTTCCTCCGTCAAACTTCTGCTTTTTGCATTCCTGCTAGGTGCTGTTTATTCATGCACCGAAGACAAACAATCAGGCGACCTGCTGTATGATCAGGATGGTTTGCTGACCGACCTTGGCCTGGCAGTGACGCCAGACGAGGATATTGGACAGGTAAAGGGCCAATTTGAGGAATGGGCAGTGGAAAACGTGCAACCGATAAGATCCCTCGACAACCAGCATTTCTCAGATCTCGAAGCTTTTTCGATGGCATTCTCCAATAAGAGAATTGTCTTTCTAGGCGCCAGCACCACTGGTGCACATGAATTTGACCAACTCAGACTGCGGATGATCAAATTTTTGCACGAACATCTGGGATACAACGTCCTCTGCCTGCCAGGAACCTATTTCGATGTCTGGCAAAGCGTACAAGGTCTTCCGGAAGAAGAAGCCATCAGTGCCTTAATGAAAGGTCTGCACCCTCCGACTTCGACCGCTTTTTTAGATCTCTATAAGTATATCAAGAACTGTCAAAAAGAGCAATTACCGCTCTTTATTCACGGTATTGACATCGATGATTCCGTACCGGCAAATTACCCACTCCGCAGTCAATTGTTTCGCACGGCGATAGAAGAATTGGGAGATATGCAGTATGCCTCGGAAGTTCATGACTTCGATCAGCAATTTGCTCAGGCTGATGAGCTTGCCTACTTAGAGCGATTAAGTTGGCTCAGCGACAACGGTCAAAGCATGACCAACAATTATGATAACCTGCATACTTACCTCTGGAATCAAAAGGAGCTTTTGCTACAAACACAGGAAAGGGATGTCGTCGCAGCAGCTTTGAGAACATCCTGGTCTATGGCTCAGTACCTTAGATACCTGCTGTCAGACACCGACTTTAGCGGTAGAAAAAACGAGGAACTGAGAAACAGGGCCCAGGCAAATCAAATAAAGTTCTTGATGGATGAACTGTATCCTGTGGAAAGACTCATGGTTTGGACATCGAACCAAAACAGCAGGTACTTTGATGAACTTATTGCAGGTCAGGAAACGACAAATATTCGAAGCGTACTCAGTTTTGTAGCTGAAAAATATCCCCTCGAAACTTACGCAATCGGAACTTATATGAACCGCGGGTTCCTGGTCAATTCCTCCTTGCAGAGCTACGAAATTCCTTCGGCAAGAGAAAATAGCGTCGAAGCCATTCTATATAGCGGCGGCTGGAAGTATGGATTTACAGAATTGCAGAACCAGAGTCCTGACTCCGGCAACGCCTGGATGTTCAATGAATCTGTAGCCCGATCAAGAGGTACCAACGAACTAAAGCTCGTGCCAGTCGAACAGTATGATGCACTGCTCTTTGTTGATGAGGTCAGTCCACAGGAATTCCTGACAGACTAGCGGAAGGCATTAAGTAAAAAAAGGGCTGACCCAATCAGGCCCGCCCTTTCCACGGCTCATTTGAGCCCATAATTTGAAGAGATAGATTATTTCCCCTTTACGGAGGTCATAATGGCCGATACTACTTCATACGGATCGGCATTGGACGCTGGTCTCCTGTCTTCCAGGTAGCCCTTGTATTTATTCATTGCAACACCCACAGGTATCCTGATCGAAGCACCTCGATCACTTACCCCAAAACTAAATTTATCTATGCTCTGAGTCTCATGACGTCCAGTCAAACGCTGGTCATTATCAGCTCCGTACACTGCAATGTGTGCATTATGGGTCTTCGAAAAACGTTGACAAATCTCCGTCATCATTTTCTCTCCCCCCTTTTCTCGCATTTCTTTATTGGAAAAATTCGCGTGCATACCTGAGCCATTCCAATCGCCTCTTACTGGTTTTGGATGGAGATTCGCCTCAACACCATACTTTTCAGTAAGGCGCTGTAGCAAATAACGAGAAATCATCAGATCATCAGCAGCCTTCAGCGCTCCTTTTCCAAATATCTGATATTCCCACTGTCCCAGCATCACTTCGGCATTAACCCCTGTAATCCCTAGTCCTGCTTCAATGCACATATCCATGTGCTCCTCTACAAGCTCACGACCAGAATTCACTCCCGATCCTACAGAACAATAGTAGGGTCCTTGTGGAGCAGGAAATCCATCTGTGGGAAATCCGATAGGTTTGCCTTTAAACATCAGAACATACTCCTGTTCAAAGCCGAACCAAAAATTTTTATCATCCTTCACTCGCGCTCTGCTATTGGAAACATGCGGTTTACCATCCGGATTTAAGACTTCAGATAAGACAATAAACCCATTCTCACGCGTAGGATCTGGATAAACGGAAACTGGCTTTAACAAACAGTCCGAGGCAAAACCTTCCGCCTGTTGAGTGCTGCTACCATCGAAATTCCAGGTGGGCAACTGCTTCAAATTACCCTTAAAACTTTTCAAATCCAGGATTTTGGTCTTGCCTCGAAGACCTGGTACTGGTAAGCATCCATCAGTCCAGATGTATTCGAATTTGTACTTCGGCATTGGTTTTCATTAATGTTTAGAAAAATTGTAAAAATAAGTCGACAAGATAGTTGATTCATTGCAAATTATCCAAAATTTTAGCAATTCCTTTGTCAAATTAACAAGAAATCAAGCGGAATATTGAAGCAGATGAATAATAGCGCTATTGTTTCAAATTGCAAAACAGGACTGCATTAGCAGTTTTAATGCCAGAATTTAGCGCAGGAAAGTCTTAGGGTACAATGCCTTTCGGTTCTCAAAAATCGTATAACACTGCATTATTCACCAGGTTTTCCCATAGCCTTTCCGCTTACTTAAATGTGGGACAGTCAGAGGCATTACGCTTCCTACTCGGTACACGCACGCGTTTGGGTCGCTTACGAACAGAATGCCCCTTGCGCCTTCTTTTTGAAGTGGCTTTACTGGAAGTCGAACGAGCAGATCTGCGGGCAGGAACGGCTTTCTTAGAGGGAGTTTTGGTCATTTCAGTTCCCGGGGTTTCCGGGCTCGCAGGAGAGTTAATTTTTTTCGTAGGCTCTCTCGTAGGATTTCCACCTTTCCCAACAGGAGCTTTCGGAGTCTCGCTTACAGGAGCAATCGGATCACTTGGCTCCTCCGGCTGCACAGGCTCATCGCTAATCGTATTTGGAGTCTCTATGGGACTGTGGGTAGTAGTTGTGGTAGTGCTGACATCAGGTGCAGGGGTTTCAGTCGGCGGAACCTCCGACTCCTCTTCCGGCTCCGAAACTACCACTCCTCTGGATGCCATTAACACAAAGTCATAGGCTATGCCTTCCACTTCAGGTGCTTCATAGGCCATTTCAAAATCTGGCTCTATATCCGCCTCAGGAATAAATTCCTCAAAAGTCAAATACCACACCGTAGAGAAGTATTGATCTTTTTGATAAGGGTTTTGTCTAGGATTGAAGTCAAGTGCTTGCAACAACTGCTTATCCTTCAAAGCCTGATCGGCTCTTCCCATTTCTGTTGCAACTGCAGCCCTGTTAAAATAGGCTTCAGGATAATATGGGTCATGTTCAATTGCCCGTGTAAAAGCATCATAAGCCTTTTCAAGATCACCTTCCAGGGCGTATACAATGCCATCGTTATTAGCAGTCGCTTTGTTATCCTTGACAGCAAAATCCCTTCTGGCTCCTTCATAGTCACCCATATCCTTCTTCACCACACCACGATTATTCAAAAAGTGGATACCAAAAGCACTGTCGAGTTGTCGCCCCTCATCAATTGCGTCAATAGAAAGCTGATAGAGCTCCTGAGCCTCGCCGGGATGCCCAAATCGATCTTTCACATTGGCCAGATAATAATAGCTGACCGCAAGATTATTATGCAAAAAACCCTCCGTAGGAGCTAAGTCGATCGCACTTTGGTAGGCATCTATTGATAGTTCCAGCTCCTCCATAGCCCTAAGTGTATTGCCCAATCCGTTGTAGGCTAAGTAGGCACTTGGATTTCTCTTCAGCGCACTTTTATAGGCATCCTTTGCTTTCTCAAAACTACCTGCTTTCTGAAACAGGTTTCCCATATTTACATAGGTTTGATCATTGTTCGGATTAATCGCAAGTGCCTTCTTATAATTTGCCAGAGCGCTGTCAAAATCCCCGCTAAAATGATAAGCCAGACCTAAACCACTATAGGCATCCTCATCCTCATCGAGCAGTGTCGCCTCCTCAAAATGCAATATAGCCTTGTTGTAATCTCCCAAATGACAATTGCTAAATCCCAAAGCCACCTGTGTTTCATAATCGTTCTGCTTTGCAGGATCACTCCTTACCGACTGCTCCAGATACACCAATGCATCCTCAAAGTCTTTGTTGAAATAATGTGCCATACCAAGATCATGAGTATACTCCTCATTTTGCTTGTCCATTCTAGCAGCAATCTTATGGGCATCTACTGCTTCTTCAAAGCTTCCCATTTTCATCAAGACCTGACCCACATGATTATAAATGCTTGGCTGATTGGGATGATCGCTTGATGCTTTATGATACAATTCCACGGCTTTGTTATAATCACCTTGTGCAGCCTTGCTATCAGCCATATGCAGGGCATATGCCATCTTATCCGGGAATCTCTTTACCAGCTTCTTGTACAGCTTTTGCGCCTCCTCATGTTGCCCCTGACTGAATAGAGAATTCGCAAGACCACTCATGGCCAGCTCACTCTTGCCATCCTTGCCCAAGGCCGAAGAATAATGACGCTCGGACTTCTCCAGCTCCCCTTTCGCAGCGTAAATCTTTCCAGCCAGCAAATCCGCGTCTACCCTGCTATTAGATTGACCAAGCAATGGCTTTAGCAAATCCAAAGCAGCATCAGATCTTCCAGCCTCTTCCAGTATCAGCGCCTGACTAATTTTGAGCTGATCATTTTCAGGATCCTGTTTCAAAGCACTTTCAAAGGCCTCTTCGGCAGTCTCAAAATCACCAGAACGAGCAGCAAAAATGCCCAGATTCATAGCTCTGTTGGCACTGATATTCTCCGGACTCTGCAGCAAGTGCGATTTGGCTTTTGCAAATTCTCCACGCAAGCCTTCCACCAATGCCAGATTGTACAAACTAGTATCCCCACTCGCAGATCTCTCAAGCAAATTCTCAGCCTTGGGGTAATTGCCCTCTGCAAGTGCGATCAGCGCTAAATTATTGTTGCCGGATGCAGCGTTCTCGGAGCTTCTCGCAGCCTTCATAAAGGCCTTCTTGGCCTGCTCATTATTGCCTGCCAAAAACGCATCGATCGCAGCTTGATATAACTCATCCGTACTCTCATGATCAGGAGCCCGAAACTCCAACTCCTGCCCATGGCAGCAAATCGAAAAGAAGAATAAAGGAATAAATAGGAATCGCCTCATTGTGAGCTAAATACCAGGTTTGACTGCAACAATACTATTAACGCATAATTTGGCGGAATTACATAGTACTCCCCAATTTACCCTTTTCCTTAACAAGATTTAAGATTTTGATTTTTTGGAGCGAAATGGATGTGGCTCTATCAACCACCCGTCCTGCTCTCCCTCCTATTCGCAGGCCATTAGCCTGTTCCTGCAATGCCACTGCGGTCTCTCCGCAGGCTCCGAGCCCCCATTGGCATGCAGTCACCACGGCTTCTGGCCTGCTCATATCCGTCCGATCAGG
>JAHDEE010000120.1 GCA_020629005.1 Chitinophagales bacterium | reverse complement strand
CTTGCCACTTGTCGCAAGTCCCTAGTCTCTACCCTTCACTCCTTTCTCCTTTCTCCTTTCTCTTTGCTCTTTGCTCTTTGCTCTCATCCCAAATCCCAAAAAAAGGGAACCATTACGACATTAATAACCTTAAGGGTTAATTAAACTTTCATTAACCCAATAGGTTAATTATATTTGTAACAATGGAGATTGCTTTTAAGACAAGCAAACTCAAAAAGCAGCTCACCAATTCTAAGCAACTTTTGAAAGCCTTTGGAAACATGGCTCGAAAGATAAACCAACGTGTGTCAGATTTGGAAGCCGCTCAGAGTTTGCAGGATATGGCCTATCTGCCTGGTGCTCACTGCCATGAGCTATCAGGAGCAAGAAAAGGACAGCTTTCTCTAAAAATAAACGCCAATTACCGAATGATTATCAAACCCGATCATAATCCAGTTCCTTGCAAAGATGAAGGAGGATTGGATTGGGCAAAAGTAAATAAGATTGTGATCCTGCAGATCGAAGACTACCATTAGTGCCTTAGGCACTGGTCGGATATGCAGGTCGATAATAATGACTGAACTAAAATTTGAATTATGGAGGATCTACTGACTACCCGCCAGCTACTATCCCCACCTGGAGACACCTTACAAGAAACCTTGACTGAATTAGGTATGTCACAGGCTGAGCTGGCCGAACGTATGGGAAGACCGCTGAAAACGATTAATGAAATTATCAAAGGGAAGGCGGCCATCATGCCAGAAACTGCTATGCAGTTAGAACGTGTATTACAGATACCTGCGCATTTCTGGATGCGCAGAGAACAGGATTTCAGGGAGAAACTGGCGAGGTTGGAAGAGCAGGAATTTTTGCACAGTTGCATCAACTGGCTGAAAGACCTGCCTTTGTCCAGTATGCGAAAGTACGGTTGGATTTCAGACACAAAAGACAAACCTGAGCTTGTACATCAGTGCCTCAGTTTTTTTGGTGTAGCCACTCCAAAGGAATGGTACAATATCTGGCTGCATGAAAAGATGGCCGTTTCCTTTAGAATTTCACTCGCATTCGCAAATAATCCCGGTGCCATTGCAGCCTGGCTCAGACATGGTGAGATTGCCGCCAACGAAATGACTTGTGCCATCTATGATGGAAAAAAATTGAAGGCACTACTACCGGAGTTCAGAGCACTTGCCGAAAAGCAAGCAGAGAATTTTCAGGAACAACTGGTCGAACTAGCAAAAAGCTGTGGGTTGAAGATTGTATTTACACCACCTATCCCCAAAGCAAGTATCAGTGGCGCCACCAGGTGGGTTGGCAAACATCCATTGATTCAGCTTTCCGGTCGATACAAGACGAATGACACCTTTTGGTTTACTTTCTTTCATGAACTGGCGCATGTGCTTTTGCACGGCAAACGCGATATCTTTCTGGAAGATTTGGAAGGTGCGGAAATAGATGATGAAAAGGAGCAGGATGCCGATAGATTTGCCAGCAACCTGCTCTTGGATAAAGATGTTTTTGAAACATTTGTGCTTGAAGGCAATTTTGAAGAAGAAGCGGTTCTGGCTTTCGCGAAAAAAGTCTGCATGCATCCAGCCATTGTACTTGGTCGCCTACAACATCGAAAGCTGGTCCCTTACAGAGCAATGCGACATTTGAAGGTGTCAATAGAATTATTTTGACTATTCTTGCCTCGAATACCACTTTTATCGCACAAGCAGCTGCTAAATGGATTTTAAGCTCACTTCAGAATTTAAGCCTACTGGTGATCAACCAGAAGCCATTCGCCAACTGGTCGAAGGAATAAAAGAGGGGCAGGAACATCAAACACTACTTGGTGTCACCGGTTCCGGTAAAACCTTCACGATGGCCAATGTGATTCAGCAAATGCAACGTCCAACGCTGATACTGAGCCACAACAAGACACTGGTTGCTCAGCTATACGGAGAGTTCAAGCAGTTCTTTCCGGAAAATGCAGTCGAGTATTTTGTATCCTACTATGACTATTATCAGCCGGAGGCATATGTTTCTGTATCTGATACCTTTATCGAGAAAGAACTCTCCATCAATGGAGAGATCGAGAAACTTCGATTGAGCGCGTCCTCTTCTTTGCTTTCTGGTCGTAAAGATGTGATCATAGTAGCATCGGTCTCCTGCATCTACGGCGTTGGTAACCCTGCAGAGTTCAAAAACTACATTATCCGTCTAAAGCTTGGACAGAAAGTCAGCCAAAGGGCCTTTCTTTTCGATCTCGTACAGAGCATGTACGGTAGAAAAGAAAATGAGTTTACAAGAAGCAGCTTTAGAGTCCGTGGAGACACGGTAGACGTTTACCCACCCTACTCGGATTTCGCCTGTCGCATCACCTTCTTTGGCGATGAGATTGAAGAATTGGAGACCTTTGATCCGGATAGCGGAAAGCGGCTTGAAAAGATGGAAGAGCTGGCCATCTTTCCAGCTAATCTTTATCTGTCTCCAAAAGAGGAGTTTCCACAGGTAATCCGGGAAATTGAAGATGAGCTGTATGCACAGCTACAGTTCTTCGAGCAACAAGGCAAGTTGCTGGAAAAACAAAGGCTAAAAGAAAGGGTCACCTACGACCTGGAAATGATTCGGGAGATAGGCTATTGCAACGGTATCGAAAACTACTCCAGATTTATGGACCGACGAGAACCGGGAACCCGTCCCTTCTGCCTGATCGATTACTTTAGAGACGACTTTCTCGTATTCATCGATGAGAGTCATGTTACAGTGCCTCAGGTGAGCGGCATGTCTGGTGGAGACCGATCACGAAAGCTCTCCCTCGTTGAGCATGGCTTTCGCCTGCCTTCAGCACTTGACAATCGCCCCCTCAACTTTCACGAATTCCAGAATCTGGTCAATCAGGTGGTGTATGTGAGTGCAACACCGGGAGACTACGAGATGGAAATGTGCGAAGGGGTATTCGTGGAGCAGGTGGTACGGCCTACAGGGCTACTCGATCCCCCTATCGAAATTCGCCCCAGCCTCAATCAGATTGATGATCTGCTGGAAGAGATCAACAAAAGGACGCAGGTCGATGAGCGGGCATTGGTGACTACGCTCACCAAACGTATGGCCGAGGAGCTAAGTAAATACTTGACGAATGTTGGTATCCGTTGCCGCTACATTCATTCGGAAGTTGATACGCTAGACCGAGTAGAGATTATACGGGATTTACGATTAGGTGAATATGATGTACTGGTCGGGGTAAACCTGCTGAGAGAAGGATTGGATTTGCCGGAAGTATCTTTGGTAGCAATTTTAGATGCCGACAAAGAGGGCTTTCTCCGCAATGAGCGCTCTCTCACGCAGATTGCCGGAAGAGCAGCGCGAAACAGCAATGGTCTGGTTGTTTTCTACGCAGACGACATTACCGAGTCCATGAGAAGAACAATGGACGAAACAACAAGGCGAAGAGAGAAGCAAATTGCCTACAATGAGAAACACGGAATTACTCCAACCACGGTTCTCAAAAGCAAAGAGCAGATACTGAAAAGCAGCTCTGTATTGGAAATCAAGCAAAGTGGGGAACCACAGCCCTATATCGAGCCAAATCAGGCCAGTCTGGTTGCAGATCCGGTTTTGCAGAAAATGAACGAGGCCCAATTTATTCGTGCCATTGCTGATACCAAAGAAAACATGAAAAAGGCCGCAAAGGACCTAAACTTCATCGAAGCCGCTCGTTTGAGAGACGAGATGTACGAGATGGAAAAAATGATGAAAGTACGATTTCCAGATTGAAGCTTAAGAAAGACAAATCGCCCAAGCAAAAAAAATATTGGTTACCCCACTTAACTGGGGCCTTGGACATGCCACCAGATGTATGCCAATCATCGATGGCTTGTTGGAGCGGAATTGCCAGGTGATCCTTGCCTCTGACGGTCGTGCCTTTAAGCTTTTGCAGAGCGAATACCCGAAACTCTCCTGCATTGAACTGAATAGCTACGATATTCACTATCAAAAGAATGGCTCCTTCGTTCGCAGCATATTAATGCAGTTTCCAAAAATTCTCGGCAATATCAGAAAAGAACATCATCAGCTACAGGAGTTGATTGAGCAGCAAAACATCAGCGCGGTGATCTCAGATAATCGCTACGGCTGCTATTCAGATCTGATCCCCTCCGTGTTTGTGAGCCATCAGCTGGCAATCAAAATGCCAGCACATCTGCGTTGGCTTGAACCTCAGGTTTACCGAACCAATCACTGGTTCATCAACAAGTTTGATGGATGCTGGATACCTGATTTCGACGGAGAGAACAATCTCAGTGGAACGCTCGCAAGAGACTTTGACAGAGACAAATTCACCTATCTTGGACCTTTGAGCAGGCTAAACAAGCTCAGAGACCAGGAACAGCTGCATGACATTTGCGCCGTCTTGTCTGGCCCGGAACCGCAACGTAGTATTTTGGAGGAGAAACTACTGAAACAGTTGCTAAACAGTCCACATCGGGCGGTGGTAGTAAGAGGGATCACCGAATCCAATCATCGGCAACAATTGTCAGACCGGCTAAGCCTGGTTGACCATATGACTTCGCTGGAGTTAGAGGCTACGATGCGTGCCTCAGGATTGATCATCGCACGCTCAGGCTACAGTACTATCATGGACCTGGCTGCCTTGCAAAAACCCGCAATTTTGATACCTACACCTGGACAAACCGAACAGGAGTACCTTGCAAATCGTTTATCAGAGCAGAACTATTTTGTTCAGCAAAGTCAGTCGTCATTCCAGCTTGAAAAGGCCGTCAAGGAAGTGCCTGCTACCAAACCCCCGTCAACCCCAGAAAACAACCTGCTAGAGAAGGCACTGGATCATTGGCTGGAGACTGAGAAACTGAAATCCTATTAACTATGTACGGTGATACTTATGGATTTATCGCCATCTTGTGTGTGCTCTTTGCACTGCTAAACTTCGCCTACTTTGTACCGGTGATTAGTCGCAGGCCTGTGGTTCTGTATAAGAACTTCATTCAGGGCACCTGGCTTAAAAAGGGGGTAGATAGCGCTGGAACCAACTGGACCTTCTCCTATACTTTCAAAGATGGTCTGTTTGAAATGAAGGGAGATCCGCAGTTCGCGGTGGAAGGCAGATACCGGATCGTCAAGGAAGTGGAAAAGCTCTTGATTCTGGAACTAAGTCAGATTCATGGAGAAAGTGCACATACGGTTGCGCCGATTATGCAGGTATCGATTGCTATCGATAATAAAAACGACAAGATAGTCATTGACAATCGCTCTTATGAACGAGTCAAAGACGCTGCCATCAAAGTGCTCAATATCGGATAGAAAAAAAGGCAAACGACTCATTAGAGAATCGTTTACCTTCACATTTCCAATTTACCTGGTGGTCATCACTTTTGTCATGCACCACTAGTGCTGCGTAAACAAAGTTCGTGACACCTTTTAGGAGCTTATCTTTTTGTCAGACGAGGCGCGAGGAGGGAGCATAGCCTTAGCTACGAGACCCACGAGCAACGAAGTATGACAGAAATAGAAGCCCTTAAAGGTATTGCGAATTTCGTTTGCGTAGCACTAGTTTGAGAATTAGCCAATAGCAGGAATTCTCAAAACCTGTCCTGCATAAATCAGGTTCGGGTCTTTTAGCATTGGTTGGTTAGCTTCGAAGATCATTGGATACTTCATCGCATCACCATAGTAGTGTTTTGCAATCTTACCTAGTGTGTCACCACTGACTACAGTGTGATACTGAGCTTCTGGCTGCGGCTCTGGCTCAGGTGAGTTCACATTGATTTGATCATCAACCTGTGCAATACCAGAAACGTTTCCTACAGCTAGAATCGCCTTTTCCTTTTCTGCTTGTGAGTCTGTATCTCCTGCCAGAGTTACGAGGTCTCCCTCTACTGCCACATACAGATTGTCAATACTCAAACCCAGGCTCTTAATCAACGAAATTAATTCGTCCGCCTTGTTTGAGTCAATTTCTTCCTGGCTCAATATTACCGGTGCTTCGTACTTGATTTCCGGCGTTGCCTCAGGAGCAGCTGGCTCATCACCTCTCTTGAATAGTTTTTCTCCAGCTTCTTTGACAAATGAAAATAGTCCCATAATGTTTGTTAAATCTTTTGATTTGAATAAAAGTGGGTTGAATTCTGAGGAATCGATTAGTGCATTGGACAAAATGAACTCCATCCGAACCCATCGCAAAATTAAACATTTTACTAGCTCAATCCGTTTAATACCGCCACTGACTTTATTTATGACTAATGGCTGCTAACTTTGCTGCTTCTGAAATGTTGAATATCCGAATACAAACCTTTTTTCGAAGCTCAGCCGCCGAAATTACTCACTGATAATCATCCACATGTGTGATAAAGCGAAAAAGCAGCTAGCCTTTTGCATGATGCTATTGCTGGCAATCGTGTACCTGCAAGTGATCATTGGAGGTACAACCAGGCTTACAGAATCCGGATTATCAATGACGGATTGGCGACTATTCAAGGGAGTAGTACCGCCAACAGACGAGGCCTCCTGGCAGGCCGAATTTAAGCGATATCAACAATTTCCGCAATTTCAGGAATTGAACCAGGAAATGACGCTGGATGAGTTTAAAAGTATCTTTTTCTGGGAATGGCTACATCGGGTCTGGGGGCGCTGGGGTGGCCTGGCAGTCTTCTTGGTCTTTGGCTTCTTTCTCTTTCGGCGACAACTAGATCGAAGGCGAATTGTTCAGTTTCTGATACTGCTACTACTTTATGCTGCCCAGGGGCTACTAGGTTGGTTTATGGTCAAGAGCGGGCTAGTGGACCAGCCAAGGGTCTCTCACTTTAGGTTGGCAGCCCATCTCCTACTGGCATTATTTCTGTTCGCTTATATGTTATGGATGGTTGTAGATCTTCGAAGCGATACAGTAAAAAAAACACACAATCCTAATGGTCGGCTGCTGGCAATCGCAATACTGATACTCACTGTAGTTCAGATCACTTTTGGTGCCTTTATGTCCGGGCTAAGAGCAGCGACAACCAGCCCGACCTGGCCTGACATCAATGGATCAATGATTCCCAACAATCTGTTTGCACTGGATAATTTCTTCGACAATTTCCTGTACAATCACGCTACCATACAATTCACACATAGAATGCTTGGATACCTGATCGCTCTTTTGGTTTTGGGTTTTTGGATCAAACACCACAAGATAGCTGCTAATGCAGCGCACAGATGGGCCATGCATGCGCTACCCCTAATAGTAATCCTCCAGGTGCTACTGGGTATCTGCACCCTACTAATGTCAGTTAATCGCGTTCCTGTGTCGCTGGGAGTGGCCCACCAGGCTACGGCGCTGCTCTTTATTAGTACGGTGTTGTTTGTGATTTTTTTGTTTGAGTGGAGAGTAGAGAGTAGACCGTAGAGGGTATGCGCGAAGGAGTGACCGTGCAAAATAGCCTCGATAGTAGTGTAAATGAGGGTGGACTGAGCGCCTGACTGCGCCGCTGATGGAGGCTCGGAGCCTGCGGAGAGACTACAGCAGCGGATGCAGGAAGCAGCGAAGGGTACCCGAATTGAAACGGATAGCGAGCAATCCGCTTGCGCGTATGAGAGGGTTTCGCTCCTTAATATTTAGCGCTTAAGTGGCTTAGGATCAAAAAATAGTAAAGGGAAAATGTACAGCGCTAATCTATCTTCGGGACGAGCCGCGGGGGCCACTGGAAGAGCCTGAGGAAGCATCCGAGCTGCCAAATGAATTGCCTCCACCGCCAAGAAGAGCATCCACAATATCAATCACTATAAACGTAACGTCGGCGAAGATGTGCCAGTTGATGGCCCTGCGATGAGCGCGGGCGAATTCTTCCTCTTGTCTTCTATAATCTTCCTCGGTAAACCTGAAGTCATCCTGTACATAGTCAGTGTCGTTGTGTTGGTACTCTAACTCTTCCTGCTCAAAGATGACCGGTGCAGGCTCTGGCAACACTTCAATCGTATACAGGTCATCGAAATCATCCACGGCAACTTGCTGGGCTTCGACTTCGAAAACGATGCTGAAAAGTAAGATCAATATCCCGGTAAAGTATCTCATATTGGCGTGTTTGGCTTTTCTACTATTCTATTGACGCTAGCAGCTCTATGTTACCCCTATGTAAACGATTTTTTTTCTTTGGCAGTTGTCTTAGCAGGGCTGGCAAAAAAACATATCTTCTCCGTACGAAGTTCCATACAGTTTGACGAAGGCTAATGAATAATCTCAAAAATGTAACCCCTAAGCAACTTGCTCAGTTTTTTGGCTTGTTGATGGCGCTGGCTGTGTTGGTAATTTACTTGCTTATGAATGCTGCGTTCGGACTCAGCAATACCTTGTGGAGTTCTCTGGTCTTGTTCACTTTTACCGGTCTGCTTGCCTACGGTTCTTTTTATGTGTCGGTAGAGCTTTTTCTGCACAGGAAAATTAAGGTGATTTATAAGATCATTCGCCAATTGAAGGCTCCGGTGTCTGAGAAAGAATCGCAAGAGCTGGTGGATATGAATCAGGATGTGTTAGGTGATGTGGAAGGGGAAGTAGTAGACTGGGCGACGAAGAAAAGTGAGGAGATTGAGAAACTGGAGGAGGCGGAGATGTTTAGAAGGGAATTTCTGGGTAATGTTTCGCATGAGCTAAAGACTCCTCTTTTTGCAGTGCAGGGTTATATTGAAACGCTGAGCAATGGCGGTTTGCACGATCCGATGATCAATATGGAATACCTGCTCAAAGCCGGAAAGAATGTGGAACGGCTGAATCAGATTTTGGAGGATCTGGAATTCATAACGCGGCATGAAGAAGGCAGACTGCAGATTAATCGTGGGAAATTCATGATTAATGATCTGGTACAGGAGGTATTTGATGCCCTTGAAATTATGGCAGATTCTGAAGATGTGAGCCTGCGCTTTAAGGATGGGATTGAGAAAAATATCGTGGTTTTTGCGGATCGGGATAAGATACAGCAGGTGCTGACTAATTTGATTCAAAACTCCATCAAGTATGGTAAAGAAAACGGTACCACCTGGGTCGGGATTTATCAGATGGACAAAAATCTGTTGGTCGAAGTGACGGATAATGGGATGGGCATCGAAGAAAGGCACTTGCCACGACTATTTGAGCGTTTTTACAGAATTGACAGTAGTCGCTCGCGACAGCAGGGAGGCAGCGGATTGGGTCTTGCTATCGTGAAGCACATTATTGAGGCGCATGGACAATCCATTAATGTCCGCTCTAAGCTGAACGTAGGTACTACTATTGGTTTTACCATAAGAAAGGCTTAACTGTTTGTAATTGGGGGCAGTGTTGGAATGACTCTATGCCTATGAACAAAGTATGGAATTGACTTTGGTAAGCGACAATACACCGCTGGCTCATTATTTTTGCTAAATTCGTTTGTTTAGAAATACACCACCCACGTATGAGATCACTAGTACTCTTTATTTTGGCGTTTTTGAGCGCAGGTTTTGTAAGCGCTCAGGATCTGCATTTTTCGCAGTTCTATGCTGCACCAATGCTGGTAAACCCCTCATATACAGGCAACTTCGATGGCAACTATAGGGTTGGGGCCAATGCCCGTAGCCAATGGGCTTCTGTAACCGAGCCTTATGAGACGATTTCCGTTTACGGTGATGTTGGATTGGGTCAGGATGCCTTGAACGGGAACTGGGTTGGAGCGGGTTTAGGTGTGTTTATGGATCGCGCAGGTGATGGGGTGCTGAGCAACACTAAGATTCTTGGTAATGTGGCTTTTCACAAAACCTTCAGTAGAGAATTCTATGTGTCCTTTGGGGTAAGTGGCGGTTATGTTGGCAGAAAAGTAGACTTTACCCAATTGCTTTTTGATGAGCAGTGGAATGAGAGCACTTTTGACCCCAGTCTGGCTAATAACGAAAGTGTCGTTGGCGAGCGATTCGGCTATTTTGTGCTGAATTCCGGTTTGAGCCTCAATTACGAAATTGTAGACGCATTCAATCTGCGTCTTGGGGCTTCCCTCTTTCATGTAAATAGACCGGAGGAGACCTTCTTTACCACAATCAATGTACCTGAGCGAAACAAGCTTGGGCTTAAGCCAACATTCAGTGTTGGTGCATCTTCGATATTGGGTTCTGTGACTGTGGAGCCAGCCGTACATTTTGCCACTCAGAAAAAAGCCTCCTTCCTGATTGGAGGTAGTAATGTTGCTTTTCAATTGACAGGGGATCAGTATACCGGGTCAAGTTTCCATTTGGGTGCCTGGTATCGTCTGAAGGACGCTGCTATAGCTGTGGCGGGTTTTCAGTACAATAGAATTCGGTGTCTGATTTCTTATGATATCACCCTATCGGAACTAAGTACCGCTAGCAATGGTCGGGGAAATGCCTATGAAATCTCTGTGGTACATGTTGGTGGATTCCGTGCCAGAGGAAGCTCCATGAACTGTCCGCGATTCTGATAATTCACGCCAGCTTATTTTTATTCGCTGAGACGGTACAGTTTGTGCTGTCAAAGGGCTACTTTTGCCCCCTGAAAAATGCGAATTACAATGGCAACAACTTCATTTCCAAAAGATAAGATCAAGATTGTACTGTTTGAGAAGATTCATCCTGTGTCAAAGGAAACTTTTCAAAAGGCCGGTTATAGCGATGTCACTATTCTGGACAGAGCATTGCCTGAGGATGAATTGATTGAATGTATCAAGGATGTTTCTTTGGTAGGTGTTCGCTCCAAGACGCAGCTAACGGAAAAGGTGCTGAGTCATGCTAAGAAGCTTTGGGCTGTTGGCTGCTTTTGTATTGGCACCAATCAGGTAGACCTGGATTATGCGACGCAGAATGGTATAGCGGTTTTCAATTCTCCCTATTCTAATACAAGGTCGGTGGCTGAGCTGGTGATTGGAGAAATCATTATGCTCGCAAGAAGAATTCCAGAGAAATCCAGTGCAGCAATGGCTGGCAAATGGCTAAAGGAAGCCCGTGGAGCATTTGAATTACGAGGCAAGACGCTGGGTATTATCGGATACGGTCATATCGGATCGCAGGTGTCTGTGCTGGCGGAGGCTTTGGGTTTGCGGGTAATCTTTTACGATATCGAGTCGAAATTGCCACTAGGTAATGCTAGCTCAGTTGGCAGTATGGATGAGATTTTGGAGCAGTCTCATTTTGTAACTTTACATGTGCCGCAGGATCCCGGAACCGTTAACCTGATGAACCGTGAGGCCATTGAAAAAATGCAGCCAGACAGCTACCTCTTGAATCTAAGTCGTGGCTCTGTTGTAGATATCGAAGCGGCGGTGGAGCATTTGAAATCCGGACATTTAGCTGGAGCTGCCTTTGACGTGTATCCTCAGGAACCAAAGTCTAAGGAGGAGCCATTCCATTCGCCTTTGCTAGAGCTGGCCGAAAGCCACCCAAATTTGATTCTGACTCCGCATATCGGGGGATCTACGCAGGAAGCACAACAAAACATTGGAGAAGATGCAGCGACGAAGCTGATTCAGTATATGGATCGAGGCACTACAAGCGGTAGCAAAACGCTTCCGCCACTTAATCTTTCCTCTACCGGGAATGTTCACCGAATTCTGCACATCCATCACAATAAGGCCGGGGTACTATCCGCAATCAATGACACTTTTGCCAAGGCGAAAATCAACATATTGGGACAGCACCTAAAGACCAACGAACAAATTGGCTATGTGGTAACGGATGTGGAAGCGGCTGCTTCAGAAGAGGCCTTGGATCAGGTGAAGAAGATTGAACATACGATCAAAGCGAGAGTGCTGTTTTAGCACTCTTCTTACAGTGTTGGTCTGTCGGTGAAGTTGCGTGGAGTCCTAGTCGTCTAACTCGAGCCCCAGCAAAACATTTTCTCTGGAAAGAAGAGCACTTACTATAGGCCCTGATAGAAGACCTCTGCTATCATGCAGCGGGTACTGCCTCCACCATACTTTTCAATGGTGGGGATGGCAATATGGACTATTCGATCATAGCTGCTTAGCTTTTCGATCTGCTCAGGCTTGAGAGAAGCATAGGCCGACTGCGACATCACGAGCAACTTCTCTCCTACGGCAGTTCGTATCTGAAGCATGTTTCCGGCAAAGCGCTCAACCTGGTTCATGCTGACAGGGATGATTTCATGGCCCGTTTGCTCCAGACTGTTTTGCACCTGTCCGAGTTCTACCTCATCTTTGATGGATTCCGTGCCCAAAACACAGTAACGATCACCCAGGCACATCATAACGTTTGTGTGATAAATCTCCTGACCTTTAGCATCAACTGCTTTAAAGGCGATTAGCTTGTAATCACGATGTTGCGCCAGTTTTTCTAATGCATCCAGATTTGTCCTCGGGGATATGCATGCGTAGATGATCCGGTTGACCCTGTCGAGTATCATGCTCCCGGTCCCTTCTAAAATTAGTCCATGATCCGCCAGTGTTTCCAGATGCAGTCTTTTTACCAATGAAAATCCGGTCTGAGCACAAACCTCATTTAAGACATCTTCACGTATCTCTTGACGACGATTTTCAGCCATCATCGGATAGGTGATAATAGTTCCATCTGAATGAAAAGAGACCCAGTTATTGGGAAAGATTGCGTCCGGTGTACGTGGATCTGCTTTGTCTTCTATGACCAAGACTTTGACCCCATTTTTCTCAAGGACAGCAACCATATTGTCAAACTCTTTCTGAGCTTTCTGGTTTATTTTTGATTTGTCCAAACCTTTGTCACTAGTCTGGAATGCATTGCTTTCGCCTGTTTGCTCATTAAAGCTAAAGCTAACAGGGCGAATCATCAAAATGGTATCTGTAGACTGCTTCTCCACGATTGTAATTTTACCTGAGAAGCTAAGGATTGAAACTCCACAGCTGCTTTATCGCTTCGTCAGGTGATTAATAATCTGTAATTGGCGCAACAAAATAATTGCTTAATTCCTGAGCACAAAATAGATAGTAGCTCTTTAGGCGAAAAATTTTCTCAGATACCCAAAGTAAAGTCGGGAAATGGAACCACTTTGATGCCTGATCGTTACATTTGTTGACCTAATAGACCATCCGTTTCCAATATGCAACAAGACTATCTAGAAGAACTAAACGAGATTCAACGTCAGGCAGTCACGACAACTGAAGGTCCAGTGATGATGATAGCAGGCCCCGGTTCGGGCAAGACCCGAACGCTGACCTACCGGATTGCACACCTTGTTGCTACTGGCACCGATGCTTTTCGGGTGCTGGCTTTGACTTTTACGAATAAGGCAGCAAAGGAAATGAAGGAGCGTATTCACTCCATCGTTGGATCGGAATCCCGTAACCTTTGGATGGGTACCTTTCACTCAGTTTTCTCTCGGATTTTACGAGTAGAAGCAGAGAACATTGGCTATCCGAGCAATTTCGTGATCTACGATACCACAGACTCAAGAAATCTGATCAAGACGATCGTGAAAGAAATGAATCTGCCTACAGAAGATTACAAACCCAACATTCTGTCAAGCCGAATTTCGTTAGCCAAGAACAATTTGATCAGCCCGGCAGCCTACCGGGATAATCCTAACCTCACTAATCAGGATGAGGCGGCAGGCCGACCTAAGATGGCCGACATCTATCAAACATACATTGTTCGCTGCAAGGCTGCTGGAGCAATGGACTTTGACGATCTTTTATTGAAGATGCACGAAATGCTGGAAAAGCAACCAGAGCTTCGCAAGAAGTACCAAGAGCGTTTCCATTATATCATGGTAGACGAGTATCAGGATACCAATCATTTGCAATACCGGATCATTCGCAGGTTGGCAGAGTACTATCAGAATATCTGTGTAGTGGGCGATGATGCACAAAGTATTTATGGTTTTCGAGGAGCCAACATCAACAACATCCTCAATTTTCAAAAAGATTATCCCAATGTCCAGACCTTCAAATTAGAGCAAAACTACAGATCGACAAAACGAATTGTCGCCGCAGCTAATGAGATTATCCGACACAATAAGCAGCAACTCGACAAGGTGATTTGGACCGACAATGATCAGGGAAGCAAGATTACTCTCTTCAAATCCAGCAGTGATAATGATGAAGGAGACAGAGTTGCAGACTCGATACTTGGCTCCCAGCTTCGGTACCACTTCAAAAACAGCGACTACGCTATTCTTTACCGCACCAATGCCCAGTCGCGTGCATTTGAGGAGTCTCTACGAAAAAAGAACCTCCGATACAGAGTGTATGGCGGTGTATCCTTTTACCAGCGTAAAGAGATCAAAGATTTGCTGGCCTACCTCAAGTTGATCGTTAACCCCAAGGATGAAGAATCGCTACGGAGAGTGATCAATTATCCAACACGTGGTATTGGAGACAAAACCGTACTTAAGATCAAAGCGATTGCTGCTGAGCAAAGCATCACTCTTTGGGATGTCATTTCAAACATTACCAGCTACAAGCTTTCTGGTCGAATTATCAATGCCATTAAAGGTTTTGCGGATTTAATCAAAAGTTACCAAGCCATGCTGCTCAGCCAGGATGCTTATGCTGTTGCCTACGAAGTTGCGAAGTCGACCAAGATACTGAGCAATTATTATCAGGACCAAACGGTAGAGAGTCTGAGCAAATATGAGAACCTGCAAGAGCTGCTCAATTCCATTAAAGAATTTTCGGAAGCGGATGTTATTCCTACTGATGTAGAAGGCATGCCCAACGACAATAGCCTGGGTTCCTATCTTCAGCAAATTCAATTACATACCAGCCTTGATGATGAAGGAGAAAACGAAGACAGCATCAAGCTTATGACCATCCATGCCGCCAAAGGTCTTGAGTTCCAAAATGTCTACATTGTAGGACTTGAAGAAGACCTCTTCCCATCTCGACAATCCACCGTGAATAGGGAATCGCTGGAAGAGGAGCGACGCCTGTTTTATGTCGCTGCCACCAGGGCAGAGAAGCATCTCTACCTCTCCTACGCCACCGGTAGATTCCGACACGGCAAGTTTAACTATACGGAGCCTAGCCGCTTTATCGAGGAAATTTCTCCGCTGGACATCACTATGATCGGTACCAGAACGAGAAGTAACCCGACACAGGGAAGTTATGGCCGAGGCTATGCCGACCGAACTTCAAGACCTACCCGCCAGGCCCGCTATAAGCGCAACAACAGCGCATCTGTTGAGAAGAAAGTCAGCAGACCGACTGCTCCTCCACCTGATCCCAACTTCCGTGCTACTGACCCAGGTCAGCTGAATCAGGGTATGAAAGTCAAGCACCAGCGCTTTGGAGAGGGAGAAATCACGGCAATTGAAGGTAGCGCACACAATAGAATCGCCACGATAAAATTCGAAGACTACGGCAATAAGAAAATCATGATGAAATATGCCAAATTACAACTGCTTGATTAAGACTCTGATGTCGCTGTTATCCTCCAGCATACGCTAGCAATGTACACACAACCGCTTTGGCATCAATATTGTACACAATTTAACCACAGGCGTGAATTTGTTGGTAATCCCTGGATAAAAATGTATCTTTAGCCCAACAAATGAATCGCTTTATTATTCACATTGCCGATTCAGCCCCTATAGAATAATTCTTCGAATCTTCGCAACAGCACCAAATAGTTTACCCAGGCGCTGTTTATCCAACCGTAAGCTTTCCTTTAGTTTTTCTTGTCTGCGGAATCAGCGATTCCCACAATAATTGCTTGCAAAGGCTTGTCTTCGAATTAAACGATAAAATGGAATATAATACCTCGCGTACAAAACTGGTATACAAAGAGTATGGCAGGAACATTCAGAAATTGATCGATCACGCAGTCACGATCGAAGATGATGAACAAAGAAACAATTTCGCCAAAGGCATCATCGAACTAATGGGTCAAATCAACCCACACCTGAAAAACACGGTAGATTTTCGACACAAACTTTGGGATCACCTCTTTTTGATCTCAGATTTTCGTTTGGTTGTCGACTCCCCTTATCCGATCCCAACTCGGGAATCATTGGCGCAAAAGACCGTGAAAATGCCATATCCTCGGCAGAAGCTGAGATATAGACATTACGGTAAAAACGTGGAAAGGCTGATAGCAAAAGCCATTGCAATGGAAGAAGAGGACAAGCGCAAAGAGTTCACTCGTATCATTGCCAATTACATGAAAATGGTCTATCGAAGCCGTAACGAAGTGGCGATAAACGATGACATCATCAAGCATGATCTAAAGAAGATGTCCGAAGGAAAATTGGAATTGGACGAAGGTTTGGTTTTGAAGAAAATGTCCAACAGCAGCCGTTCACAAGGTGGAAGAGATTCCAGCCACAAACGTCGCAAAGGCAGAAGCGGAGGTAGAAAGTCTGGCAGTACTCAACATTCCAAGAATAAAAGACGATCTTACCGCCAACATGGAAAATAGCAGTTTTGAGATCATCGGCGGTAAGCCACTCAAAGGAACGATCACACCACAAGGAGCAAAAAACGAGGCACTGCAAATCTTATGTGCAGTCCTCCTCACCAAAGAAGAAGTCATCATTAACAATGTCCCCGATATAGTTGATGTGAACATGCTCATCTCCATACTTTCTGATCTAGGCGTTGAGGTCAAAAAGCTCAAGAAAAGCAGCTACAGCTTTAAAGCAGATAAGGTCAATATCGATCATTTGATGACGGCCTCGTACCGAGACAAAGCCTCAAGGCTTCGAGGCTCTGTAATGCTGATGGGTCCTCTTCTCGGACGATTTAAAGAGGCCACCATACCTCGGCCCGGTGGAGACAAAATCGGCCGCCGAAGGCTCGATACCCACTTTGCAGGATTCCAAAAGCTGGGTGCCAGATTCGATTACGATATCAAGAGCAGCAAATTCAGTATCGATGCCACGAAGCTGGAAGGCTGCTACATGCACCTTGAGGAACCTTCAGTAACTGGTACAGCCAACATTATCATGGCCGCTGTACTTGCATCCGGTAAAACAACCATCTACAATGCCGCCTGTGAGCCTTATCTGCAACAACTCTGTCGCATGCTCAACAGCATGGGGGCGAAAATAGAAGGTATCGGCTCCAATCTCCTGCACATACAGGGCGTTAGAAGCCTGAAAGGCTGCAAGCATACCGTACTCAGTGATATGATTGAGGTAGGTAGTTTCATTGGTCTTGCAGCCCTGACAAAGTCTGATATCACCATCAAGAATGCGCAAATCAAGCACCTTGGTGTGATCCCTTCTACCTTTGAAAAACTGGGTATTGAACTTGAAATCAAGGGTAACAACATCCGCATACCTCCACAGAAAACCTACAAAATCAGCCGCTTCATCGACGGCTCCATACTTACGATTTACGATGCGCCCTGGCCCGGTTTTACTCCGGATCTCCTGAGCATCATACTCGTAGTAGCCACGCAGGCCAAAGGAAGCTTGCTGGTACACCAAAAGATGTTCGAGTCCCGCCTGTTCTTCGTTGATAAGCTTATCGACATGGGTGCCCAGATCATCCTTTGTGATCCACACCGTGCCGTTGTCATCGGGCTCAATCGCGAAATGAAATTGCGCGGCATCAAAATGTCGTCACCCGATATTAGGGCAGGTGTTTCCTTGCTCATGGCAGCCCTCTCTGCAGAAGGGAAAAGCATCATCAGCAATATACACCAAATTGACCGTGGCTATCAAGACATAGACGGTCGTTTGCAACGCTTAGGTGCGGACATTAAACGGATTTAGTGGAGACAAGAGTAGTTGGTACCTAGAATTTGTTGTTTTATGTATAGTGCTTCATCAAGATTCTTTTGCTAATGTTCATTTAAGCACTCTACATTTGCACGATGTTTGACCAACCAAACGAATACAGTTTTGTGCAAAGGGAACGAGGGATACCAAATATTGATCCCTATGTATGTCAATACGTCTATAAGTTTTTTGTAAGAAGCGAGACTTCCAGATTCAAATACATTGTAGTGATAAAAGATCACGAAAATGATCTCTACAGCATAGACTACTATTTCAAGACGAAATCCCCAAGAAAGTACCGAATTGCAAGTAATCAGTATAAAGCTCACAAAGTCATAGGCACTGCTCTGAGGATAATGACTGATTTTCGTTTGCAGCGTGGCGAATCTGCGATATTTGGCATGATAGCAGCAGAAGGGATCGAAGAGTTGGAGCCTTTTGATCAAGAAAAGCGATTTCGGGTCTATAAAAACCTTTTCGCTAGGACCATTAATCCGAACTTAAATAAAGTTATGATTGTTCCCGAAATAAGGGCTATCTTCATATACCCAAAACAGAGAGAAAATGAGCGTGAAGAAATCATCAAGAGGTACGAGAGTGTTTTCGCGACATTGTACGGCTGATAAGCAGGGAACAACATCAATGTACAGAAGAAAATCTCAATGTTCTAATCCTAATCCTGATGTGTTTCAGATGATTAAGCAAGGGAAGACCTTTGCACCTTCGGCAAGCTTTGTAAAGCCGCAAAAGATAAGAGGATACAAGTACGTATTCTGACAGCCCACTCTTCAGTATAAATCATCGATCGTCAAAGAACAAAAAGCCACTAGTGCTACGCAAACGAAGTCCGCAACACCTTTAAGGGCTTCTATTTCTGTC
>JAHDEE010000119.1:8362-18638 GCA_020629005.1 Chitinophagales bacterium | reverse complement strand
CATGACTGATGGGGGCTCGGAGCCTGCGGAGAGACCACAGCAGGCATAAGCCGAACCGCTAGCCACAAGGTGAGTATTAGCGGATAGCGCGGTGACACGAAGCACTGGCACCGAGATGCTGGACTAATGCCAAAGGATATATGCCACACGGAGTCTGCAACAAGGGAAACATAAGCATCTGCCAGTGCGAAGTGGCAACCGCCCAAAAATCATACTAAGCTATGGCACCTTCAGCGGCAATAGGGCATGCAGCAGCTACCCAATATTCCCACTCAGGCCGGTAGGAGAACGCAGAACCTACTACCTTGCCCTTTTTGACTGTTCACTTGAATCTCACCTCCAATCTTTTCGATGAGCAATTTGCAAATCGATAGACCCAGACCCGATCCGCTGTACAGATCCTTGCTGTGCAATCGCTTGAACGAAACGAAAATGTGCTCATGAAATTTATCGTCAATTCCTATCCCGTTATCGATTATCGAAATGCAATGATGATCACGACGAAGTTGATAACGCACTTGCACCTGGGGCTGTGGTTTGTCATTAAACTTCATACCATTTTCAATCAAATTCTTCAAAACCGCATATAAAATAGAGGAATGAGAGCGAATTACCGGTAGAGCATCCCGAGCGATCTTTCCGTTTTTCTCCCGGATAAAAATCTGGCTTCCGGCCCCAATGTCGTCAATTAGTTGACTAAGATCCACTTCGCCAAGTTCCACATCTTTGATCTCATAGAATTTATGAAACTTAGCCATATCTTCTAGCAGGCTATGTGTATGCTTTAGGCTCTTGTTTATGTAATTGAAGAATTGTTCATTCTCTAGTTGCACATGTGAAGGCAGATTTTCGTTAATGAGATTTACATAGGCTTCAATGGTTCTCATGGGTTCCTTCAGATCATGAGAAGCCACAAAATTCATGATGAGCAACTCTTCATTCGCACGGCTAAGTTCTTTGGTTCGTTGTGTGACCTTATCTTCCAAAAGGGCATTCTTCTTCTTCTTCAAAGCAATCAATCGCCATAGAAAAGACAAGGCAGCTAAGGATGCCAGCGTCAGCAACAAACATAGCGCAACAAAATATCGTTGATTCTTTATTGTAAGACTATTGATTTCAGTTGCCTGCCGAAGAGCAGCAATTTCCTTATTCTTAGCCTGTGTTTCATACTTCACATTGGCAAAGGAGCTGTGCTGAGCATGGGCGAGATTGAATTGTTGCTCCCGCAAAGTCTGCAAGCTGTCTTTGATGGCAATTGCCTGCTCGTAGCGTTTCAATGATTGCAAGCACTTAGCTTTTAGCTGCAATATTTGTTCTCGATCCACCTCGCACTCCCTTAGCGCCTTTGAGTTTAG
The DNA here is from genome assembly GCA_020629005.1 of Chitinophagales bacterium. Classification (GTDB taxonomy): domain Bacteria; phylum Bacteroidota; class Bacteroidia; order Chitinophagales; family UBA2359; genus JAHDDV01. The sequence continues at coordinate 17,283 of JAHDEE010000119.1, read as the reverse complement.
CACTTCCAGTGCGGCCAGGTGTTGCCCCTGCAGCATCAAAGATCTTGCTTCCAACTGCATGACTGAGGTAAGATAGAGCGGCGGTGCATGCTTTCGTGACAAGGCAATAAAGTGATCGGCACGTCCATTATCTCCAGCAAGCAAGTGATGATCCGCCACAGACATAAAACCAACAAATTTCGCATTCATAAATTTCCCTACCTGAATTGAATCTATAAGTTTGATATTTTGCAGCGTAAGTTCCACGTACTTTGCACTTGAATCTTTCCTTCCGATTTCCTGATAGAAGTCAATCAAATAGGCGTAGTCATATAGGAGACTGTATTCGCGATCGGGACTCTCTAGCTGTTGTGAGCAGCCAACAGATTGCTTTAGGTATTTGATTGCGTTTTGATAATCTCCCAGGGCAGCATAAATTTCACTGATATTGCCAAGGGGATAAGCCTCATCGCCTTTCTTATCTGCAATCGCTTCCTCTACGGAAGAGAAGTAGAACAGCAGGGCCGACTCAAAATCTTGACTCCTCCTATGCAATGCACCCAAGGCATTGAGTGTACTGCTACGTGAGCGATGATCGTAACTGTATTGAAGCGACTCATTGAGAAGTTGCAAGGCCAAGCCAATAGAATCCACCTCCAGGTACATCTTGCCTAAGCTTCTGCTTGAGTTTGCCCGTACAGAATCCAGCTCCAATTGCTTGCTTGCCGAGTAAATCTTGGAGAGATAATCAATTCGCATTTGCGGAGGCCATTGATAAGACTGCTCCTGAAAAGAGCGCAAACGTTCCAGCTCTACTCTCGAACTCGATGGCTCAATTGTTTTCCAGGTGCTCGTATCCAGCTTTGGCGAGGCTTCGGCTTGAACCAGCAAAGTCAAAATAAGGGTGCTCAATGCGATGCAGAAATGGGCTTTGAATATCCGCATTATTCAGTTTTCAGGGTAGTCCTAGCTTCAGGATATCATGAACTATGCCATTGCAATTGTTCTGAGCAAATGCAGGGTACTACAAAGGATTGACTGATGCGGAATAACAAAATACACCCTTTAGCTGTGCAGGAGTAATTTAGCTTCAAGTGTATGCACTCAAAGGGTGGGGAGAGCAGTCATAAATTAAACAAAGTGTTCTATTTTTTGGAGCGAAACGGACTCCATCGCGCAAAGTGCTTGCTTGTGCTCCGCTATTATGTGCTACCTGCCTGCTTGTTCCTGCTCCGCGCCTGGCATCTCTCCGCAGGCTCCGAGCTACCATGCGCTGGGCAGTCACTGGCGCATGCAGGCAGCCCATACCGCTGCGCCCAAGGCTATTTTGAACGGTGAGTGGCACGTGGAAAGTAGGTATTGCCTCAGAATCGCTGAAACTGGGAATAGATGACCACTGACAGTTCGTTGCTTTGATCGTATATCTTGCTTACTGTCAAAATCTTCCGGCTGTCTTCGATGACTTTTGCGACAGAAAGTCGATAAGCAGGACTAGGTACAAAAGGGTGATTGATGCAGGTCCGTCCGGCAACGAGATAGAATTCTGCCAGCGGCACAATTTCTTCATGCAGGCTGACTACCTTCTCTTGAAAAGCTACCAATGCATCTTGAAGACTTTCGCAGTTGAGCCTAAAATCGTGACTGACCGCAGACTTTGCGCCGGCGCTAAGCAGCGGCGTTATTTGATAGATACTTTCATTGCCAACATGTACCATGCCATCTCTGACAAATGTCTTTTGACTGTAAAAGTTCTCGCTTCGTGCTCCGGCTAGTCCCAGTGGAATATTATTTTCCAGGCAGTATTTGTGCCTGAAACTGCGCAGATCATCAAATACAGACATCCCTCTATATTTCCTTGCCACTCCCGAAATCGGTGTATCTATTGTCCCATCTTCGACATAGAAAATACTGATAAAGCCGACCAATAAACCATCCAGCTTAAGGAAGACCATCTTGTTTCGTTCATCCTGCATTTGCTCCACATAATAATTGGCCATACTGGCCACTTCCTGATCTTTTGAAAGTAACTGGCTAATCAGTGGATTCTTGTAGTAGCCAACCGGGTCATCGCGAAAGGATTCACAGATAAGGTCGAAAAGCTGCTGCTGATGAGTCTGTTCGTAGAAGACGAATTCGGCATTTGGAATCTTGAAACTGGGTTTGGTTAGCTCAAAAAAATGCATATGGTAGCGCAAGATGCTCCCACAATAATAGGCTGGGAAGCCCAGCTTTTCAATTTGATGATTGATATCGAAATGCTTGGAATCGATCTTCAATCTTATTAGATCATACTCCTCCTTGAGCACCGCCTGAAAGAAACCTCTTTTCTGAAGATTCTCCGTTTCAATTCTACCAATCTTTAGGTTGAGATTCTTGCTTTCTTTCTTCGAATAATATATCACTATATTGATTTTATATCTCTTCCGCGATTACAAAAACCGGTTTTCCCTTTTGCAGTACGTAGGACTGAGAAAGAAAGTAAGAAATGACGCCTAGTGAGACAAGAATTGCTCCGAGATTGAAAATAGATGCGGTAAGCAAATGGTAGCTGGAATCGTGCAAGATTGTGTTTCTCCTCACCAGAAAAAGTGCAAACATAAGCATGCTCAAAAAGATGGTTGTAATTCCAAGAATGGATAGGGTGAGGGAAGTGGCAGTAAAGTATTCTAATCCATATACTAGCAGTAATCTTATTTTGGCAAGTATGGAATAGCCGCTTTTACCTTGTTTCCTTGCCCTGAAGTTTACTGAAATCCTGTCCTTGTACTTTTTTGCGATGAATTGCTTTTCCGCAGCTTCGAAGTGAGAACGTGAACGCAATTGACCATCCTTGTTCACAAACAAATCTCTGCGAAAGATTCGGAAAGAAGAAGTGATCTCCTTGTCCAGGATTAAATTGACGATATAATTTCTAAAGTTGCGGGTGGTGCTACCTATTTTGCTTTCGTAGAGTGCCTGCGGAATTCCATAAACCAGCAACAGTTCATTGCTAAAAAGATGCTCCGCCAGCTTTGCGATATCCTGCTCGTCGTACTGCAAGTCGTCGTCAATTGTGACTACGTAATTGCCTCGGGCCTTTTCCAGGCCGCAAAGCAAAGCAGCCCACTGACCAAAGTTGTTGGCCAGTCGTATCCCTCGAATACTACTGTTATTAGCCTTCAAGTCGCATAACACTTCCCAGCTATTATCGCTTCCACAATCCTCCACACAAACAATCTCAAATGGTCGGGACAGGCCGTCCATACATTGGCCTACCCGTTCCAGCAGACTGGGCAAGGTTGCAGCGCTATTGTATACTGGAATTACGACTGAATAGTACGGAGTCTCTCTCATGGATCAAGGCAAAAGGTAAGTAATATCCTTCAAATCCCTCGAAAAAAGTGATGAATTAGCTTGAACTATCTGAGGAAATTTCCTAGCTTAATTTCATGTTAGACGAGGTTAGACTACATCAGGAATTTCGAGCGGCAGGGCATACCAGGATTAGTCAGGTAGTGGATGACGCCTTTATCTCCCAAATGAAAAAAGAGACTTTTGAGGCGATCGAAAAGGAATCTGAATACCATGGCAGCAGCGACTACTACACTTATGGGGTCGTCACAATGCCACCAATTTACGGTGGCACATTTGTTGAAATCTTTACAAAGGAAGCCTTCAATGCGCCTTTTAACTCACTGCTTGGTGAAGGTTGCATCGCTTATACCATAAACACTTCCTGCATTCCTCCCAACAAGAAGATTTTCACAACGAGAATACATGTCGATTCGCCGAGAATCATCGAAAACTATGTAACCTTTGCTGTGGGCATGCTGCTGTTGGACGATTTCACAGAAGAAAATGGCGCGACCTGGCTATTACCTGGCTCTCAGACAAAGCAGGAAATGCCTTCTGAAGAGGAATTCTATTCCAAAGCGATTAGGTGCATCGGAAAATCCGGAGATTTGTTTGTATTTGATCCTCGCATTTGGCATGCAGGAGGGGAAAACAAGAGCGATAATTTTCGGTCCGCGTTTTTGGTCGGTATGATCCGGCCCTGGATGAAACAAAGAATTGATATCCCCAGATTCATGGAAAAGCGGGGAATCATGGAAGCTGATATTTCGCCTATTGCCGCCCAAAAGCTTGGCTTTCACAGTCAAGTTCCGGCCAACTACGATGAGTTCTTTGTTCCTCCTGAGCAGAGAAAATTTAAACAAAAAGTAGTATAGAGCAGGGTCCCAGTTGTTACTCTTAGATCACTTTGCTCTTGTAAAATGTTTCGATTGCCGCCATAACCCGATCCTGTTCTTGCTTTCTTAAATAGAAGTGAAGCGGCAACCGTATTAGCGTTTCATAGATTGCCCTCGTGTTTTTCAAAGATCGGTCGATGCCAAGTTTTTTTGCAAAGCTACTTTCGTTAAGTGGCAGATAGTGAAAGGTGGCCATGATTTTTAAGTTTTGCAAGTGTCGAATCATGTTGTTTCGCTCTTCAAGATGCTCAGTCATTAGGTAAAAGACATGGCCGTTTCCATTCGAAGCCTCAGCTTTATACGGTAGTCTTAAAGTGGGGATTGACAGTCGCTGCAATTCCTTATAATAATACTCCCACATTTTCTGACGCTTGGCAGTGATCTCGTCTAGATGCTCAAGAGACTGATGTAATAAGAATGCGGTAAGATTTGACATTCCGCCATTGGAACCCAATTCCACCCAGGAGTACGGAGAATCGAGGCTGCCCTTATTAATCAAGCGGTCAGTACCGCATTCGGAGCACAGCAGTGCTTTGTCCCAATAGTGTTCATTGTTGACAACTAACATGCCTCCCCTTCCTGATGATACATTTTTGGTACGGTGAAAAGAAAAGGTCGCAAAATCACCAAAGCTACCCAGGTGCTTATTCTCGTAAGTAGCATCTATTGAATGCGCTGCATCTTCGATTAGGACAATACCCTTGCGTCTACAAATACCAGCGAGACGCTCAAGTTCTGTTGCAATACCAGCATAGTGCACAACCACAATAGCTTTTGTCCTTGGGCTAATCAAGCTTTCTACTTCTTGTACATTCAGATTGGGGCAGAAATCGTAAGTATCAGCAAATCTTACTGTAGCACCGCGCAGTACGAAGCTATTGGCTGAACTGACATATGTATAACCCGGTACAATGATCTCATCATTAGCACCTGCATCAATCACGAGAGCACACAATTCCAATGCTGAGGTACAGGAGTTGGTCAGTATCAGTCTCTCGAATCCAAATCGATTCTCCAAGAATCTATTGCAGTTTCTTTTATGATCATTGCAATCTTGAATCCCGCTCAGAAAATCCTGGTCGAATTTATCTGCAAGAGTAGGGGGAACAAAGGGACGATTAAGTGATATCACTTGATACTGTTTATCTTTTGCTTTAGGGCTACAAGAAGTATGCCTTCCAAATGCTGAAAAAAAGGGGGCTGGGTTTACACCCAGCCCCCATCATCATATAGTAAACTGTCTAACCAAACTATTGTGATGATCAAAAGTATTTATCGTACTACAACAAGTTGCATAGTTGCAGCTGCATCAGCATCTGAGCTAACTTTTAGTAGATATGTACCCGAGCTCAGCCCGTACTCTGCAGAAGAAATAGGATACTGGTGAACTTTACCAGCGGCCATTCTACCGAGAGTACTGCTTGCCATCAACTTAGCATCCGTACCAAAGATTTCAAGAGTAACCTCTCCATCTTCCGGAAGAACAAACTCGACAGTTGCGAATTCTTCCATTGGGTTCGGGAATGCATCAATCTGAAGTTCTGATGAGTCTCCGACTTTCAATCGACCTGATCTTCTGTCAAGAGGAACCCAATAGAATCCTTCTGTAGTTTCCCCATCTGCCGGACAGGTAATAGTAACCTCATAGTGCCCTGATTCCAGACCTTGTGGGTTCTGAACGCTGGAGGTGTATCCACCTGGACCAGACCAGGAATATTGGTATCCACCATCGCTACAGCCAGTCGGCTCGATCGTGATCGACCCATCACCTGTCTGAGAACCTGAAGTGTAAGAGCTGTAAGACTCTCCCTTGATAACAACACTTTCGATATCAAGGATCACACCCATGTTGTTAACATCGCCATTACTATCATTTGTACAATGTAGATCTGGATCGATTGTACAGCCATTAGCATCAGTGACAGTAAATGACCATTCGGCATTATCTGCATAGTAGATGTTAATCTCATCTCCGATTGGACCATGCTCAATATCCCATCTTACGTATCCTGTACGCTCCCAGTCATACTCGTATGGACGAGTACCACCACAAATTGTACCTGTGTGGTAGTTGTAGTAGAATGGTAGGATATTACCTTGCTCACCTTCCCAGCTGTTGGTAGTACCACATTCAAACTCGAATGGAGAAGGAATGAATACATCCAATGGCTCAGAGATATCAGCACAGATTACGTCTAGAATTCCGTAATCGCTTGAGTGCTCAATGAGTGTTTGAACAGGTTGTCCAAGATAATCGATTGGACCGTTCTGTGCATCAAGGCTAGTAAGAATGTTAAAGTCGTTGTAAGAGTACAAAGTAACATTCAGTCCTGAAGTACCCGTTGTACAATCTGGTACACCCAGCAAGTTATCCCAGTAAGCGTATTCAAACTCCATCGTGTAGCTAGTTGTACCACCAGTTGGAATTGAAGGAATTGGGTTAGCGTTAGCGTCACCATCTGGAAGATTTACATTTGCAGGCGGCGGTGCCACTGCGCCAGTAAGATCAATCACATCTACGATGATTCCTTGATCATCTACAACGATCATATACTCTACGTAAAGTTCAAAATCCTCATACTGATCGATGGTGACATAGAGAATGGTGTCGTCATTTCCAACTTCATCAGATACTGATGGAGGAGGACATACCTTAGTTGCAGAGATTTCACCTGACTCAGCAATACAGCACTTGTAATCCTCCGGCCCAATGTTGATTGCCTGACAAGTTTCACCAATGCTTGGATCAGCATCAAGATTTGTCATGGTTACATAGATGTCTCCGATGGAAGCTGCTGGAGCAAATACCTCATCCGGATCGATGATATATCTTCCACCTGCTGCATCAAACACAACGAGGTTTGGATTTGTTGGCGGGAACACCTGGGTTGAAGTACCAAATGCGACATCCACAACATCTGCTGAGAACTGAATGTCAAGTACAGTATCATCTGCACAACTTGGGATAATTTCCACTCGACAATCCAGAGGATCATCTTCTGGTGGGTGCCCAATTGAAGCGTATAGTTCTGGCCAAACGGTCACACTTACACATCCTACAGCAATGTAGCTATCCTCGCCAGATGTAGCATCTGTTGCATTGCCACCAGTAGTAGGATCAAATCCAACAGCAGTACCGCCTGCTGCGCCAGCCTGGGTAGGATTGAAGGCTCCATCGTGATTTCCATCACAACGCAAGTATGCACAAACTGTATAGAACTCTTCAAAACAATTGTCTCTTGCCACCATAGCTTCATCACTGTAAGGAGTGGAGCTTAGCGGATCAACAGTAGCCTGAGCACCTACTTCGTAGAACCAGTCAATACCATCTGCAGGAGTATCCGCGCCTGAGCCTGCATCCTGTGTATTCAACGTCAAAGTGGTATTAGGATCAATGACCATCGCTGTGTAGGCGATTGAGTTAGAGCCATCATTCAAACCTGGAATTTCTGAGTATGATTGATCATTGCTTGATAAGTTATAGAATCCACATAGTTGGAAATCACCGGAAACATCGCTGGCGGCTGGACAGCATCCAGTGATCGTAACTGGAATTACTAATGGGCAAGCATCATTTCTTCCGTCTGTAATCGTCACTGTGTAGCTACCACCTGGCAAGCCGTTTGGAGGTACTCCACTCGCATCACCTGCCGTAAATTCAACACCTGCGACAGAAGATATTGGACTTGTAGCAAGTGTATAGCTAGCAGAACCTGCAATTGAAGAATCACTAGGACCTTCAAGAACTACGGTGTAACCCGGAGGAGCAGGTGTATATCCATTGGCACAATTCGGATCCCATCCTCCGCTAATTGCGGTAACGTCTACCTCACCACAAGCTGAAGAGATTACTGTTGCTGTCAATTCATCGTAAACATCTACATTGATGCTTTCAGAACAAGTCTCAGCAGTTGCAACGCCGCTGTCATCTAAAAGAGTATACTCGAATCTCAAGCTGTGCGTACCACAGCTTAGTGTTCCGTCAGTCCACAAACCTGCGGCATCTGGAGCAGTATTTAGCGCACCATCAATATTAGATATGACGCTGTAATCTGTGAAGCTGTAAGCGGTAGTTCCATTCGCAGCACCATTCGCACCAGTAGCAATATCGGTAGTTCCTGGATGATCTGGCTGACCGCCGTCTACCGTTACATTACCTGTATTTGCGGCATCACAACGATCTGAATTGTCTGTAAGAACAATTGGGTCATAAGCTTCAGCCTGGAATGTAATGCTACATCCTACTGCATCAACAACTGTAATGTCATAAGTTCCTTCAGCCAATCCTGTGAAAGTCATTGGGAATCCGCCAGCAGCGGTAAACTGCTGAGTGCCTTCAGTAGAACCAGCGATCGTTACATCATAGAACTCAGTTCCTGCGGTAAATATTCGTGGATCCTGCCCACCAGTCACATCAGCAACTGTGATGGCATTATCTTGACATACGTGATTGAAAGCGATGTTAAATGCATCGTAAGCTTGAACAGGAATATCTATTTGACAACTGACGGTCGAACAAGCACCAGCCACTGGTGCACTGTCGTCTATGACAGTAAGCGTATGGTTACCAGCCGCTACACCTGAAAACGAGAAGGTTCCACCATCAGTAACAGTACCAGTTGCAGGCACAGCTGCTGCTGCATCAATCTGGAATGTGTAAGCTGCTGCTGGAAAATCAACTGCTGCAGCCGAGCAATCTGTTCCGGCAAAATC
>JAHDEE010000119.1:3216-8262 GCA_020629005.1 Chitinophagales bacterium | reverse complement strand
GCACCAGCATAGTTTAGCAAATCAGGCCCAGGGCTTGCAACATTTGCAGCTACAGCACCCGAAGCCGCACTGCCAGTGTTGGTATTATCGGCAGCCCAGCTAAATTCTGTAACACCCACACTGTTTACTGGCAGCAATGGAGCGTTTAGGTCTACTGCTGTACCATCTGCACAAGCAGTTGGTGGGTCAGTTGCTAGTTCAAAGTCTTGACATACTTCGACTCCATCACACACAACTACATCTGCAATTGGTGCAATCACTGGCTCGTAAACGTTCACGATACAGAAGCAGCAGGAATAGTCGAAACAACCACCGGCTGCCAATGCGACAATGTCATCTCCTGCTACCGGAGCCGCACCCTGGTAGCTCACTTGATACATGTTGTATTGGCCGCAGGCCAGGCCTGCTGCTAAGGGACCAGCCGCAGTACCGGTGTTAAAGGCTGCTGTTGGATCTTCTCCAAGCACGACTGTGCTTCCAGCTGCTGTCATTACATAAGTATTCGTTACACCAGCTTCTGTAGAGGCTCCGGTGTACACATCATATCCGCTCATTACGTCATTCAAACAAACGTTCATGATGCATTCGCAGTTAACGACCTCAATTTGAGAGGTTGTGGATACTTCGCATGCTGTACCAGGATCAATAGTGTATGTAATATCATAAATGCCTGGTACTGTTTCACTGAATGTGGCAGTACCATCCAATCCGTCAACAAGAGATGCGGCACCTCCTGGGGCAGTTGTGGTCCAGGCAGCATTACACCTGTAATCCAGCGCAAGTAAAGACATTTGACATCCTGCACCAGCACATATTATTGTCTCAGTTTGTGTAAACGCAGCATCATAGCCAGGTATGGATGACAACATTGGTACTGTAGATGATTCCACAGTTCCTACGCCATCCCTCACTACTTCCATGTAAATTTCTGAGGGAGTACCAGGACAAATAGGCACATCCAGATTTATACAAGTGGTTACCGCATCCCCTGTCACTACGACAGGACCTGTTGCGAAACCGATTTGCTGTCCATTTACCGTGTTAGTCGCTGTCACGTTTGCCGTGTATGGGCAAGGAAACGCATTCCCGGAACCGGGAATATCCGCTGCACAGAGATCTTCTATCGTTACTACGGGCCTACAAGGATCTGTCAAATCCTCTACCGGGTTTACACCACCTATCGTTCCGGTGATGGCATGACATGCCTGAACTCCTTGCTGTATTAGCAGTAAGCCCAGGAACATAAACATATAACTTATGTATTTATTCATTTTACTTTAATTTTAATGATTATTGATGGACTACTACTAAAATTTACCTGCTTTGGCCGGACAACATGCTGATGCGTCTTGCACGAGAATGATAATACTCGCAGCATTACTACAGCCATCGTCAGTCGTGATTGTCACAGTCAATGTAAAGGAACCAGTTCCACTTACAGCTGGATCAAAGTTTACAGTGGCAGCATTGGTTACATCCAAACCAGCCACATCACCTGTCCAGGTGTAAGAATCGACAGTACCTGTTCCAGCAACTAGTTCGGTCACAGACAAACTAATTACACCAGTATTGTCACAGATCACCGTTTCAGCAGTTGTAATTTCGATGTCTGGTGCTGTACAACAAGTACATGGTACTGTGCCTGTAACACCTGTAAGAGGACAAGTTGCCGGGAAGTCGGCAGCCACTACTGGTGAGTTACCAGTAAGGTTAGTAGGATCAAAATCAAATGCAGAGAAATCATAAGCGATGTCAGCTGCACAATCTGTAGTAAGATCCACTGGCTCAGTGATACAAACTGTTCCGTCAGCTGCTACCAGCTTGGCGTTTGCACCACAGGAATTTGCTTGGCTAGTCGACACAATTGGCTTAGGATAAACTGTAACGTCATATCTAACTGCGGTACAGTTTGGATCATACTCTGCACAATCTGCTCCGCCAGTGCAAAGCCCATCATCATTCGTTTCCAGATTCCAATCAAATACAGTCAAGAAGAAGGTATAGTTTTGAACCTCGCAGGTTTGATTGGCTATTGCAGAATAAACTGGCAAGTTATCTGTACAGTTAAAGTCAAATCCAACCACTGATATGTCTGGGTTTCGATCTTCTATACCAGAGCCATCTGGGTAGCCGCCTCCTGTATGTGTAGGACTAGTGACATCAATAGCATATCCAGCTGGAGCACCACCGACATCTGGTAATCCGTCACCATCAGCATCATATACATAGAGGTCAACCACTACGCCGTTCTGGAATGAACCGGTAATATCACATAAGCCACCAGGTGTCCAAGTTGGAGCATCACCGTCACAGATGTCTGTGCTTGCAACAAAGTCAGCATTTCCAAGGCAAGTAGGATCGGAATTACAGGATAATTCCACAGCATTATCTCCATCCGCATCACCAAATGCAATCTGGAAGTCAATGAAGTTTCCAGTATCAATATCCTGATTATCCAATACATTCAATGTCCATGTACCGCAGTTGTTAGTACAATTCAGGCCAGCAATTGTCCCTGAATATGGTGAATAAGTCCCGGTTGTACTGCCCTGTCCCGCATTTACCCACTGTGGATAGAAATCGGCAAAATCGAGATCGTAAGTGCCCCCACCGCCGGTGAAGTCAATAGGTCCCATAAGTATAGCTGTACCGCCACAAGGACTGGTCACAGAGATCTGAAGATCACCAAGGTAAGTATGGTCGAAATTCAGATTGATGCCTGTCAGCATTTCGCCACAATCATCAGTTGTAGAACCGTCGGTTCCAGAGTCTGAAATATTTATGAAGAAGTTTTCATTAGCTCCGTCCGGCAAAGGCTGAGGACAATTGCTACATCCACAACCTGAGTAAACCGGAGCAGTTGGGCATCCGACGATGTAGTTCCAAGTGAAACAATCTGCGCCAAAGGAGCCAGTACCGACCGCAGGATCAAAGCAAACGTTGCTTGGCCCGAAATGATTCGCATCATCGTTACAGAAGCTACCTGTACCATAGGAACAAGCGCCGCAACCATCCTCCTCCCAGGATTCTACGGTTGCACAAACAGGGTTTACTCCATCCCATGCAGAAAGCGAGAAAGACGACGCGCCGCTACAATTTCCAGAAACAAAAGCGGGCCAAACACCAGCAACTGCATCACAACCTAATACTCCTTCGTTACAAGATCCCGGTGCATTATACTCTACCACTGTACCCCCAATTGAGAGTGTAGGTTCCATAGAATTTTGCAAAGGCGGATCCCCATCACAAGCGGAAGTAACTCCAATGCTGGTGATCAACACTTGCGGCGTGTCTCCTGCAGCACATTGGCCCATGGCTTCGATCTGGAAGCCGACAAACAAGGCCATAATTAGAATAAAATATCTATTCATTAGTCTAATATTTGATTTTTTAATAAATGGGCTGCCCGACTAATCTTCCGCTTTTGGCGTCGCCTTCAATTCCTGTAGTATAGCTTCATACTTAGCCCTTTGCTCAGGAGTGGTGGCGCTATCACGCTTCTTCTCGGCAATTTCGGCTCTGGTATAAGGAAGCTTTGCTACCTTGTTTTCGGGGGCTTCCGCCGCTTCCTGATTGGTAGCTGCTCTATCAGTCTGATGTTTAGTTTGCTTCACTGCTGACTGGGCATGCAAATCCCCAGCTGCAAAGAATGACAAACAGACCACCAACATAAAGCAGGCACCTAATTTTGCTGTTCGCATCATAATTTTGATCATTTAATTTGTTTAACTAGATTATATTTGAACTGTCAGTTTGATTTACTTTTTACTGCTTAGCTATCACATCTCTGCATTTTTCCTGGACAAATGCACGCACAAATCGCAACTAATACCTTGTCCCAGTTGAGGACTGTATAGATTTTGATCATATAGCCAACTCATGCCTTATTGCTTCACCAAAATGCTGTTTCAGCAGACAATACGTAATCTAAAAATACAATCTGTTCTGAGAAATTTGCGCCATGCTAAAGAGTGAATTAGGTACCCACTAGTGGGTATATTTTGCATCAATAAGAGAGGCTGCTGTCGGCAAATGAAAACTCAGACTAACACACCAAAGTTTCATTTTGTTTAATTTATAAAACCCTAACAATTGTAATCTTCGTTGGAGTTCAAAGAAAACGTCCTAAAGGCATTAAGCAATCGAGTTTTTTACCAACAAAGTTTCTGTTACCTTGAGGGTAAACTTGAATTCTCAATTGAGTTGAACTTTCGTTGTGAAGAAAAATATTTTGAGTTCTACCTGGATTTCATTCTCCTTGGTACTAATTATTTTGGTAGTGGCAGGTCTATATGGGAGAATCACCCAGCATGACAGAGCACTAGATGATCATCTCGTGCTAGACAACAACCCAATCAGCGAAAGAGGCTTTGGCGCACTGCATGAAGTTTTAACAACAAACTACATTATTGAGAAAGAGAATTCCTTTGGTTACCGCCCTTTGGTAAAAATAATGATCGGTTTTGAGTCCAGAATTTCGACGGATTCGCTATGGCTTCATCATTTGATCAACCTTTTTTTGTACATCAGCATCCTGCTTCTGATCTTCTTGGTGCTTAGCAGAATCTGGCCTCAATACAAGATCGCAATTTTGCTTGGTACAATTCTCTTCGCTTTGCACCCTTTGCATACTGAAGCGGTCTGCAGCATCAAAAACAGAGACGAACTGCTCTCCTTATTTTTTGCAATGCTTTCATTAGCATGTATATCACAAGCTATTCAGAAAGCGCGCTTAATACCATGGATTCCACTTAGTTTGCTCCTTCTTGTTTTGGGTTGCATGTCAAAGGTCAATGCGATTCTTTTCTTCCCTACTTTCGCTTCTCTATTCTTCTTGAGGCTTAGTCGCCAAAAAGCTGTTGCTTTAACTGCCAGTTTTGCTGTAGTTCCAATGCTGTACCTGATCTTCTTGTTCACTTTTCTTCCCTCTTACACGCGAGAAAGTGTGCCTATTGAAATTCCGTACCTCAACGCTAGTGCAATTGAAGCCTTTTATGCCAAATGTTATACTTTGGGAGCCTACTTTAGTAAGCTACTGTATCCTTC
>JAHDEE010000119.1:0-3116 GCA_020629005.1 Chitinophagales bacterium | reverse complement strand
GAGTATCCATCTGCAAACAATCGCCTCGGTTATCTAATTTCGCGCTACGAATCCAATCCAGCTGGTGCCTTGCCCTACTTGAAGAATGCAGTGGCCATAAACCCAAGATATGCCGATGCTCATTTTAATCTTGCGGGCACTTACAATAACCTTGGTGAATTAGAAAAGGCTTTGCATCATTACAAAGAATCTGCCTCACTAGACCCAAGTCGAGAAAGGGCCAGGGAAAACCTAAAGAAACTTCAACAGATTCTCGGTGAACAGTAACTTTCTGTTCTGGTTCTCTCATTACCAAATCGATTTGCTAACTTGGCTCAAAATAGGGCAAGTCCGTTGTGCCTAAGAAATCTTGTGAGCATTTCGCTACTCCTTAATCTGGTGTACGCCAAACCAATTGCCATAAGATCAGCCCAAGTACTAGATAGTCAAATTATGCTTCACAGAATCCATAGCAAAGCAATACCTAAATTACCTGCCTGCCTGCTTCTGCTTTTCACTCTATTCTTCTCGAGCTGTCAGCAAGAAAACCTCCCTGAAAGTAATGATGGAGTCAAATATGTCGTAAGAAATATCGGCTCCCAGATCTTCAAGCAAAAGATTCATAACATCAAGTTTGACGCCGCCAGAGATTCCATTTGGCCGGAACTTATGCTCAACATGGTGCAGCTGCAATTTGATACCGACCGAGATGAGGCTGTATACGGAAAACCTACTTATGCCGAACAAGACATTGAAATTGGAGAACAGTCTTTTGCTAGTTGTGGCTTAAGAGCTAAAGGACAATACACTTTTCAGACCTGCACGACGGACAAGATTCCCTGGAAAATTGACTTTGATAGATTTGCGCGGAATCAAAACTGGGATGGTTTGACCAAAGTGGATTTGCGCAATAATATTGCTGACCCTAGTCTTATAAGAGCGGCGATTGTCCATACACTTGCCTACCAACATGGGATACCTGCTCCGAGAACCGGACTGGCAAGCGTTTCATTTGCAGACAAACAGCTTGGGTATTACACAATAGCGGAGTCGATTGATAAAACTTTTCTTTTGCAGCAATATGGGACCACCAAGGGGACGTTGATTAAAGTTCAAGAATCCGGCCTCTTCGAATTTCGCGGTAACAAGCCTGAGCAATACAAAGTATTTTATCAAACAAAACTAGGAGCTCTTGACACTACCTTTATTGACCTCATGCGAGCAGTCAATCGTCTTAACGGAGAAAGAAACGATCCATTTGAAGCACTTTTTGACATAAAAACTTTCTTGAAAAGCCTGGCCTTTGCAGAAGTATTGGCTATAGGAGATGTGTTCAATGGACGAAACCATCACCTGTATCGACATCCGGATTCAGGGCAGTGGTCATGGATTTTTGGCATAACACCATACGCAATGAACAGCTCTTCAAAGCCAATATACATAGAGGATGCAGGATCAAAGCATGTACTTCTGCACAAGGTGATGGCGATACCTGAATA
This sequence comes from Chitinophagales bacterium, assembly GCA_020629005.1. Lineage (GTDB taxonomy): Bacteria > Bacteroidota > Bacteroidia > Chitinophagales > UBA2359 > JAHDDV01. Next base: position 1,638 of record JAHDEE010000119.1, on the reverse strand, counting down.
TAAAAAACAGTATACTGACTGGCTTGACTATTTCAATCGGGAAATTTTACGCCGGCAGGCAGCTGAGCAAACTGAAAGTTGGTCCAAACTCATTGCAGCTCACAGCAGCGAGTCTGCAGCAATGCTGCCTGAACATTGGTCTGACTATCTAGTCGATAAGTCCTATGTAGAGCAGGCTACTTCCAAGCCGTTTAAGCGTCGTATACTTTCTTACTGGGACCAAATCAGCTGGCCAGAAGAAAAACTGAGTGTTATGCGAAAAGCTGACTTCACTATTGAGATGGTCCGGCAGCAGGTAATTAAAAACCTGGATAGACTGAAGTTCAACGAAAGAGTCTCCGAAGGCCTCCAAACTTTCATCAATCGCAGAGCGACATATATGGACGATGAAATAGAAAAGTTGAAAACAGAACTTGAGAACATGTAGTTTCACTACTCGAAGTACTTCATATGATAGCGAACAACATCAACGATGTTACCTAATCCCAACTTTTTCATCACTCGCTTTCGATGGGTCTTGACAGTATTATCGCTAATAAACAACTCCTTGGAAATTTGAAGATTTGTGAAACCTTCTGCCATCAAACGCAAAATTTGACGCTCACGACGAGTGAGCACATCAGGTAATTGTTGCTCGCCTGGTTCTCGCTGTATGGCTTTATTTGCAATCGCCCGACTGGTCGAATTACAAAGGTAAATGCCTTCCTCCTTTTTGTGCTTTAAGGCATTGCTAAGCTCTTTCAAGCCACTCTTTCGCATGACAAATGCACTGGCACCGGCTTTCAAGGCAGCACGTACATAGCTGGCATTAAATACACTACATAGCAAAATCACTGCCACGCCTGGACTTGCTTTTTTGATCTTAGCGCACAAGGATAAACCACTGTCATCAGCAACACGCATGCTTGAGATGACCGCGTCAACTTGCTGGGACTTTAAAAAACTAAGACAATCAGCGCCACTGGATTTCTGAGCAACAACCTCAATCTTTTCTTCCGCCTGGAGATAATATTGAAGCGCCTCGGGAAACATCTTCTCTGACTGTACTAATAGGACAGATTTGGGCATAGCGTTCGACTTATTTTTAAACATGGCGTGCTTCATCGCCACTTAGGCACTATAGCCTGACTCAAGCGTTTACTTACTAAAACTCCCTAATAAAAAAAACCCGAACTGCTAACGGGTCTTTCTCCTCTTAAGATAAGAAATCAAAACCATTATTTCAGCAGATAGTCGAAATATTTTCATCGCTTTATACATCGTTATTAAATATAATATTATGATTCTTATTAATTTACTAAGACCATTAAATTGTAACATCGCATACACATCTACATATCAATCACTTAGACAGAATCAACAACTCAAATTAGATAATACCCCTATTCGTCTAGCATTTAGGGGAAAGTTATGCAGAAGCCATTTTGTCTAAAACAGATCTGATTCAAAATGATGCCTACCTTTAATGTAAAGAGTTTTACAACATTATTCTAACAAAGCATAGGGAACGCTACAAGATCTTACTTACTGTATTGAGCGGATTACAATGTCCATCAGCCCTGCTAGCGCGGAAGACTACAGCGGCAAAATAGCCCCGGTCGAGTAGACCCGGGGAATTTCACCCCGAGCCTCTCACAG
>JAHDEE010000118.1 GCA_020629005.1 Chitinophagales bacterium | reverse complement strand
AGCCGCTTGCATCACTGGAAAAGCCTTTCCAGTATCCTGAAGATTCATCTTCAATGTTAATCAAAATGAAAAGTTCTAAGTATCGCTTTGAATTGCGACGAGGCTCGGATAACTATGTCCTGGGCGTGTTTTCCCGTGCAAATGACTGGTTTGACGATCCCGAAATTGTCTTTGAAATTCCTACCGACGAGCCGCTGAGGCTGTGGGAATTTATCAGTGAGACAAGGATCGCCATTGTAGACTGGTATGCCAGGGTTTGGATTTATGAAGTGGAGGAGCCGGACTTGGTTTTCCAACATTCATTCAGCACCGCTTTGACTGGCAAGGCAGTATTGTCGGAAGATTTGAGCCAGATGCATATCATCTATGACAAGGATGATTATCACCATGCCATTATAGATCTCGACAAGCTGGAGATCATAAGCGACAAAAAATATCCACTTTCCTATGTGCGGCATTGTGAGCTATACAAAGATTCGCTGATGCTTTATTTTTGCAGCAAAAGGAAAGGTTGGAATCACGGCTACGACATTATCGACCTGAAAACCGGTGAGCATCGAAAGCAGGCATTACCCGATACCAAGCTGGATGACTCTGATAAAAAGTCTCCCTACATCGATCACAAGAATGACAAAATTGTTTTCCCTTATTACACCGAAGTGGCTTATCGGGAGGACGCTGATCAGGGCGATATCTTTACTTTTCAGGTGGCGGTAGTTGACTTGAAAACTTTTGAATTGGAAAAGGTGATCCCAGTTCGGGATATGCCTATGCGACTATTGGAATGCTATGAAGACGACGCACAAAAGGCAGCTACAAACCTAAAGCTAAAACCAGAGCCAGAAACAGAGGAGGAAAAGAAATGGCAGAAAGCCGTAAAAACCCTCAATGGCAATCTCAACAGTCTGACCTTTGATGAGGATGGTAAGTCCTTTTGGATTTGCTGGCGTGGAGGCATCGTAAGGCGTGTAGATTATGATGGCAACCTGAGTCCATTGTATGCAAAGGTTCAGGACCTGGGAGAAGGGAAAATGAGTCCGCCTTTTGAGGATCATTTCAATCATTCAGTATTGTACAATATTTATCCGGATCGGCTGGTCATTCTGGAGCATTCTATCTTTGCCCAGATCAGGATGGAAGACCTTAAAGGCAAGGATGAAATGAGCGCAAACATCGAGGATGTATGTCCAGTTCAAATCCTATCGATCCCAGAGGACGATCTACCGCTACTCGACATGGCGACCTTATTCGTGTACAAGTGGGAGAGCATGCTAAAGTACAATATGTTTTAGGGTGATATTTTTGGGGCCATAGCAAGAGTCCGAATGAGCTTTCCTTCATCTTGCAAATACAGAGACAGTCAAATGTCCGCATGAAACAGTCTACAACAAATAAAAAAAATGTACTTTGCGTCTGAATTTCAAAACTCAGACGATAATCCAAAGTATGACTAGACCTAGCCATTTACTATTTATTGTAAGTTTATTTATATTGTTGTTTTGTGTTGCCGGATGTGAGGACGAGGATAATCCGGGCGGAGATACGGGAGATACTGAAGGGCAGCAGCAGATTGAATCCGACACTTCTGCGATCTTCTTGTATGTGCCACCGGATATTTGGACATTGGCCAGCGTACCCAACACGGGAGAATTTGACTATGCGGATGCAAGCAATAACTGGGCAACAAATTACTTAAGGGCACGAGTAACGGCTTATTCAACGGGCAGCTTCCACCCGTCGGGTTTTGCTGATGGGAATTGGGGGAATAGCCATTATAGCCGTGTTGTATACGCAAGCGAGCTTGGGCCGCTACAGACCTCTGGTGGGGCGATTAATCCCATTGTCAATACATTGAATATTGCTTATTTTCCGAAAGAGCGTGGTCCGTATAACTTCAATGTGCAAGGCATAGATGTTGCTGGCAAGCTCACAACTCCCGCCAACAGCTGGGCAGGTATTCAAAGGCCATTGGATTACACAGATTTTGAAGACACAGGAATCGAATTGATTTCCTTTTGGCTGCTCGATCCATTTCTGGAGTCAGGAGCGAATCCGGGGACACTTTATCTAAATCTAGGACGAGTATCGGAGGATGTGCTGAAGGATGGCCGGATTTCTTGTGAGACCAACTTGCCGGTAAATGGAAATCCTGCAAACGGGGAGAATACGGCATGGGCATTTGTTTCAAACGATGAGATTGACGCTTATGATTTCGAAACGGAAGCGACTGCGGAGCAGCAGGATCTTGGTCTCGATGGCCTCGACGATGATGGGGAAGCTGTCTTATATGCGGAATTCCTGACTGCCATACAAAACGAGCGACCTGCAATATATGATCTGATATCGGCAGACCCGGCAAATGACAACTATCGAAGTCCATTTGACCAGGATTATTGGCCAGAGGCCGCCAACTGGACAGAGCGGGTGCTTCATTTTAAGCAATCACAGGGAAATAGTCTTGATCCACTGGCTGAGCAGACGTCGTTTTGGCGTGCTTACCGGCCCAATTGTGAAGACATTGATCAGGATGGTAACCTACAAGAAACCGAGGCTTTCTTTGAATATCGAATCCCGCTGGAGGGCAACATGCAAGTCGGCCAAAACCACATAGTGGAGATCAGAATAGATGAAAGCGAAACCGCCACGGTGGACGGTGTGCCGGCAAAGTGGTACAAGTTTGAAATTCCTATAGAAGATTATGATCACGCTTTTGGCGGAATCAATAGCTTTGATGATCTGCCTTTCATGAGGGTGTATCTGACTGATTTTTCCTCCCAGGTAACACTCCGAATGGGTAGATTTAATCTGATTCGGATTGAGTAGCCGGGACAGGACGAGGGTCAGTGCTAAGGAAACAATCAGCATTGTGATTGGGAATCTGTACTTAGGGGTCTACATCCACTCTGGAAAGGAGAAAGGTTGTTCGATCATTGTAGACAGAACATTTAGCGGGATGGATGAAGTCACCTGCACTCCAGTTCTTTCGACCCTGGCAATAGCCGAGCATCTTCGACAACGATATGTGTAGGCACAATCTTGAAGCAACCCTTACTACCGCGACCGAAAAACCGCTCCAAATAGCCCCGATGGAAATGGAAATGGCGCTGCCAGCTGTGCGACTGAGTGTGCCACCGATGGGGGCTCCGACCAAAGGAGGAGACCACAGCGGTGGATACACGAAGCGCACAGATGGTAGCTCCATTGCAATGGACAGCGGGACGGGTGTTTCCACGTGGGTGAAGCCTTTCGCTCCTTATAAAGTACAATATGTTTTAACTTATTGCATGAAGTTTCTGCCAAACGAATATCAAGACTTTTGCACCAGCATCGAAAAAAGTGCTTATGCAAAACCAGAATTCAGCTTCGTGAAAAAACGTGGTTGGTTAACGGTCAGCCGCAAACAGCAGACCTTTCGGTTTCATCGCAAGAAGGAACAAATCCTCAATAATCAGCTACAGTGGGAGGAGCGATTGTCTTACCGCTGCGAAGGTGAAGGGGTGAAATCGGAAGGGCTGCAATGGCAGCAGGTTTTGGCCGCCTTTGAGCAGTGGTTGGGGACTCTGCAGTGAGGGTAGGTATGTTCAAGGGAATCGACAAAAATTCGAATGGCTCACTGAAATTTACCTCTAAGAAATGACCATTATAAGATGCATTATTGCTTAAAATGTGCTATATTGACCATTATAATGGTCATGATATGTTCGAAACGGTAGAGATTAAGCAGGTTAAGGTAGAAATTGGCTTATTGGTAAGGGCCATGAGGAAGCAAAGAAAAATTTCTCAGGTGGAATTAGCCAGGTCTCTGGGAGTTTCCCGCACAAGCGTCCAAAATATGGAGCAGGGAAGAAACTTCACGGCCGACACTTTCCTCAAGGTCATCAAGCACATGGATCTATTAGAACAATTACTTGCTGAGCTTACGAAAACCAAAGAGCATATTATCAGCGCAAAATCAATGTATTGATGATGGGGGAGGAGATGATTGCGGTGAGCCTGTTTGGGCAGGAAATTGGTCGAATTGGATATCAGGAAAACGAACATCGTTCTACTTTTCAGTACAATCCGTCATTTCTTGAAAGCAATTCGATGCTTAATATCTTTCCGGCAACAGGCATCATCAAGCGGATGGGTTTCGTGCAACTCTATGGCCAATTCAACGGTGAGACATTTAAAGGCCTTCCGCCACAATTTGCAGACTCATTACCTGATCTGTTTGGTTCTGTAGTCTTCCAAGCCTGGCTCGATGGCAAGCAACAAAATAGCATTTCTGTGTTGGAGCAATTGGCATACGTCGGCAACAGAGGAATGGGCGCTTTGGAGTACAGCCCTGCGGTGGAGTTGAAGCAGGCAAAAATTGATCTTGATGAGATCGTGTTAGTTGTTAAAGAAGTGCTTTCCGCCAAAAGATCGGCAAGACAAGAGATGCTTGATAGCCAGGCATTACTCAACATTTTTCGGATCGGCTCTTCGGCCGGCGGGGCACGTCCTAAAATCCTGATTTCAGAAAATAAACTGGATGGCAATGTGATTCCGGGAGACCTGGAAGTCTCGAATGAATACAATCACTACCTGGTCAAATTGGCCATTGACGAGGATGTGAAATATCCACGAGAGATAGTCGAATATTGCTATTACAGAATTATTCGAAACACCGGAATCCGCATGATGGAATCTAAGTTGATCGATCAAAAGCATTTCGCAACCTTGCGTTTTGATCGACAAGATGGCGAAAAGAAACATATATTAACAGCCTCCGGTATCACCGGATGGGACTACAAGAAAGCGACCAATTCTTCTTATGAGAACTTGTTCAAATTAAGTTCTTTCTTACAGATTCCACATGTGCAGATCGAGGAGCTTTTCGAAAGAATGGTATTCAACATCATTTATGGGAACGTTGACGATCACCTGAAGAATCACTCATTTATCTACAATCAACAAACTGATAGCTGGGAGCTTTCCCCTGCTTACGATATCACCTTTGCCCTCAACCCATTGCTAAGCTTCAAGAATACCAGAAGAGCACTATCGATAAATGGAAAGCGAAGTAATATTTCATTGAACGATGTGTTGACGATATCAGAAGCATACACTATTAAAGACGCATTAGGTATCATTGGCAGGATTGAATCGCAGATGGAAGAGCTGCTTACACTGTTCGAGCAGTATCATGTGCCAAAGCTTGTTGCAGAAAGAATCCATAGCAGCTGTATAAGGCTCACCTAAAAAAGACGCAAGCAAATTTACTTCAATACTTTTTTGATTTTCTAGGAGCGAAACATTCCCCCATCGCGTAAGCACCCGTCCTGCTGTCCGTTCCAATACAGGCACTATGCAGGGGCTTCGCTGCACCAGCTGGCGGGTCTTGCTAATGCAGCCCCGCCAGCTGGGCGCTCAGTCCCCTGCATAGCACCTGTATTTCCTCTTCCATCAGGGCTATTTTGCAGCTGCTCTCCGCCGTAGCCACAGTGAGTGAAAACCCAAATTGCAGCTTTTGCAGGGCAATATATTGATGGACAGGAATTGGTTACTGTTATCAATTCAGTATGAGTTTCAGTGGCACTGACAAACCTTGACAGCTAAAGAAATACAGGCCAGGGGGCAGTCCGGAAATGTCAATGCTCGTAGACATGTGGTCGAGCTCTTGAGTGAACATCTCCCGACCATGCAGGTCGAAGAAGCTGGCTTTGCCAGGTACAACACTTGATATTTCCAGCCGACCGTCCAGTACTTGCAATACCATAGCCGCATCTGCCGATCTTTGTATAGTGGTAAAGCCGATGGCGCTCTTCGCGGCATCATTGGAAATCGTAGACAGACGGTAATAGTAAGTCTCCGAATCAAGCTTATGGTCTTGCACTTGATAAACCTCAGTGCCACTTAGATTCCTGGAAGAAATCTGCGCAATTCTTTCAAATACTGATCCATCGATACTACGTTCGAGTAGATAAGAATCGAGATCCTCTTCGCTTGCAACGGTCCAGGCGACAAGGTTATGGTCTGGCTCTGCCGTTGCTCTAAAGGAGATCAACTCAATTGGCAGCGTCAGGCAGTCTACGATAGTGGCAAGTGTGAAAAGACAGCCTAGTGCATCAACTACCTGAATAGCGAATGGCTCAGCTCCGGGCACCACTACCGATACAGCACCCTCGTTTTGCGTAGCAATATGTTCCCCGTTTAACAGTACGTTCAAGGGAGCGGCGAACTGGCCAAACAGGATTTGGTAGGCCACATTTTCTCCCTCGTTCAAGCAGTTATGTCCTCGGTCCAGTACTTCGAGTTGGCAAGGTACTTCGACAGGAATATTAAACGAACGCGCTGAAGCGCAGCTACCATCTAAGTACTGCGTGACAGGCAGTAAGTCCAAATCTTGTGATACGGGATCGCCAGTTGAATAGACAAACTGGCCTTCAACAGCCTCTACCAAATATTCACCTGGCCCGTCGACTAAAAATGAATAGTGGCCAGCCGTCACAGCAGCTGTGCCTAATTGGGTGGAACCCTCAGAAATCGATACCATGCCATGAAATTGCGGCAGGGCTGCATTTTGCTCATTGTCCTGACCATCCCCGTTGCTGTCCAGCCAGATAGATCCCTCAATCAGCCACTGATCTTCAAACTCTACCGTCATTGGCCAGCTAAGTTCTTCGCAATGAAAGACACATAGGTTTTCGTCTACAGTTTCAAGGCGCAGTAACAGCTGGGAATCCAGCAGTTCTACGAAAAGCTGATCTACAATGTGAATTTCGGTATTGATGATGGTGTAGTTTTGCAATTGGAGTCGATCCAGCAGCTGATCCTCTCCATCAACGATGGAGTTTTCGTTTTTGTCCAGATAGACTGCAAGTTCGTAATCTTCAGTGCTGGCAGTCTGTAGGTCATATTCGCTGAGGTCTAGATCTAAAACTACTTTGGTGTCCTCTTCTTCGCATTCAGCTATAGCCGTGCCGCTCATTTCAGGTTCAAATCTCGGCAAAATCATTTCATTGTATCCGGAGCCCAGACTATTTTTTACAGCAAGATTGCAGAGACTGTTGCTTGCTGTGCATAACACTTCAAGATCTTCAGTGGTGCGAATGTAGTACTCCGTTGCCGTGCCATTGCAGAAGTGCTGACTGAGGTCCAGCTCAAAGGAAATATCCAGCATATCGCCAGAGTTGATGTTGGCACTGGTCTCTAAAAACAATTCTTGTTGGTTGGCGATCACTTCCGTATTCCAACTCATAATTTTGTCGGCGTCATATTGCAAACTCTCCTCAATTAGGCTGGCACCCTCTGGGAAACGAATGGCACATTGCAGGCCTATGGATTCGGGACTGTAGTGCTCGAATATCAACTGTGCATCAAGGATGGCCGTTTCATCACAAAAATTGACTGATCGTTCTTCGATTGTAGCTACCGTGCTACTCAGTGGCAGAGCGGCATCGATGAGCAGCGGTTGAAGCAATTCGGTAATACTGTTTCCGATGGCTGGTTCACCACAAACCCGATTGGCATAAACGGTGGCTCTCGCCTGAGAGCCGGAAACAAAAGCACAACCTGGGATCACTTTGACATGTATGCGGGCTTGCCTTTCTTCTTCAAAGGAATTGAATATGCCGGGAATCCCTCGGTTGTCAATGTTGCCAAGGCCGCCTGCAGCCGCATCGATAGTAGCAAGGTCAAATTGAGCGAGGTTTTGCTCAGAAACAACAACCTGAAATGCTCTCCAATCTGTTCCAATCGGATACTCCAGCCAGGCTGTTTCAAAAAGTGCAAGCCCCTGGCTCGGTAGCTCTACTTCAATTACAGGATTGATAATGGCTGCTTGTCTGGCGCTTGCCACCGTGAAGGTGTAATCAAGCGTATCGCATAATAGCTGTGAACCTATGGGTTCGGATGTGCCAAATTGTACTTCTGCCTGCTTCGGATCCACTTCAATGACTGTTTGGCTCATTTCGCAGATCTGGGATAGACTTGTGATATCTTCTTCGCAACTATAGCCATAGTAAACCACTTGGCTTCCTGTATTGCAGGATCGATATTCAAATGGAAGCACTAAATCCTCCGTGCATTCAAGCAGTGATTGAGTGCCCAGTTGTATGATCTTACTTCCATCATCCAGTGTGGGGTACTGCTCTTCGGGGTCAAAATCTATTAAGTCCTCCTCATTGTCAAAAAACCTCAAAAAAGTATATTGCTGATCCTCTTCTGCAAATACATCGCAAAAAACAATAGGTAGACCGTAGAGCCATTCAAATGCAGTCAATGTAGCATTTCCGAATAGCTGACTATTTTGATTTATACTTTCAGAGATCTCCATTTCGATTGGAAGTGTAGTTTTCTGTGCCAAGGCATTATCTCTGTGGTACAGATTTGTCGTATAGCAAAGCTCTGATTCTACAACAAAGGCTGCTGGACATCCCACCGAAAAGATCAGTCCGAAATCAAACTGATTGTCGTCTGGCTCTCGATTATCAAGGGCCAGATCCGGAGCCTGGAAGTTGTGAAAACCAAAAAAGCGATAGCGCACTTTGTCTTCCATTACTATTGAGTCGAACTGCAATTCTAATTCTTGTAGTTGCCAGTCACCATGTTGGAATTCGGGAGAGTGCAGGCCAGTTGGAAGATCTATCGAGAGTGTGTCGAATCTAAACAATGGTCGATATTCAAACGGGAAATGATCTTCTTTGCCCTCATAATTCCATCGGAATGTATATTCAAAATGGTGTCTTCCGCAGCCCACTGCTTTAATCTGTCTAAATTCCGCAATCCTGGCTGTATATCCCAATGTATGAAACTCCGGATAGTAATTTCGATTTCTGGTAGAATCCAGGTTGAGGAATGAGCTAAAGATTGGACTCAGAATATGTTTCTCTGCCGGATGATCTTCTGCAACTGTGCATTGAATCAATAACTTATGCAGTCCACTCTCGCCCGAATTCGATTGCATGAATGCGTCAGCCAGATTTATCTTGATGCATTCGAGTTCGCTGTTGTAGAGACTGTCGTTGGCCAATTGCACCAGATCAGGGTCTATTGTCGCTAGTAAGGCTCCCTGCATGTCATGCAGACTTGCTGAGAGAAATCTGATTGGTGACTGGTCTTCCATGAGACCTTTATAGGAAAGATTGATTTCCGGTTCCAGCATGCAAGCTGGGTTGAAAATGGCTTCGACCTCTATTGTATCTCCCGTGGCAGCTGTATATAGCGCAATATCTTCTACCGTTGCAGGAGTAACTTTTGTGCTCATTGTTTCGTCTGTCCAGCCAAAGGATTTCCGACTGATTTGACCACCCAGGCAAAGGCTCGCAGGATCCGAGCCTGTTGCACTGCCGCCTTCATTGCTGTCACAAAGGAGAAACTGCTGGATGGTGTCTCGTAAGATGATATCGTATTGGCAGGTACTTAGTCCACAGTACTGTCTGATTTCATAAGGTATCCTGTGCTCACCTCCTGAAGCCAATTCGCAATCAACGGTACCAAATATATTGAGGTTATTAAATATGCTGGTATCGATAGCTGTAGCAATTTGACTCTGCTCTTCGTCATAGTCAGCAAATAGCAACTGCCCGTCTTCTGTCACGCCGGTGTGTCCGTCTTGCATCAAGTCGAAGCCAGGATCAAAATCAAATGCGATGCCGATATAGCTATCTGTACATTTTCTTTCAGAAAGGAACTCCAGGTCAAAGGAAAAATCGAGACCAGTATCTTCCGATATCTGGTAGATGGCCTCGTGATCGTTGAAATTGAATAGGCGACTTTCATAAGAACTGACACTAAATGAAAATTCAGTACCTATTTCTTCTGTACAGACAAACTTGTAATAGAATTGGAACTGTGGACAGCCTGTGATTTCCGGGTCAAGTGGGAAAGCTCCATAGTCGATACCGGTTTGAAAGCGAATAATATGTGTGCTGTCGGCAATCAGAAGATTTCCCTGCTCCGTATTGACGAATCCCATTTCTTCCTTTATCCTAATTTTAAGTCCGGAATCGTTCAAGTATTGGGTGGCAACACCATTTATGGATACGGAATCTAGCGAGATTCTTTCCGCATTAAATCTGCGAGAATAAGATGAATACAACGAAGGCCGATGGCCGAGCTGTAAGGAAGTAATTGCAATAGCAGCTGATGATGGAAAAAGTGGATCAGTGAGCTCAATTGTATGCTGCATCGTACCACAGTCATCGAGGTTTTCTACCTGCCAATCTACAATCAAATCTTGAAGATACTCGTCTTGATCGGTTACCAATATAGAGCTGGTTTGTGCCTGAGCACTGTTGCATGCTTGCCCCATACAGCCCCATTCCACAGAGTCCACATAGTTTAGATTTATGGCCGGGGTACACGACGGGGCTATTTTGATCAATTCTATAGTGATGCTAGTGCCAGCTGGCAGACAAGCCGGGTAGCCTGCCGCAACCAGTGCCGAAGCGTTAATAGGTACATATAGCTCATTTTCCTCTATCTCATGCAATAGGGCTACACTGTTCAGATATACCCCCAGGAGTTCGATATTGCTGTCTTGGCTTGTTTGGTGGTAGTACAAAGAATCTACACAGGCCAATCCGCCATTAAAGATTTCGACCCGTTGTGTATCTGCTACCCCAGCGGCAAAAAATTCCGGCTCCGGTACCACGATGCTCAAAGCAGCATACAAAAGTTCGTAGGAGCTACCAAAGTCCTCTATCTCTCCTCCATCAAAGCTCAGTCTGATGATATCTTCGAATATTCCACCATCCTGAAACAATTCTATCGATGTACAGTGCGCCTTTCGGATCAGGCTAAAGTGGATAGACTGACCCGGTAGTAGCTCTTCATTGAGTTCCAAAACGAAAGCAGGATTCTGCAAGTCAGTATAATCAGCGGCAAATATGGTAGCGGAGGAATTCATCACAGCGCCGCCCTCTGGTTCTGTGTTGATTCCTTGTGGCAAGGCAAAGTCAAGGTTGATCAATCCGGTCAAGGTTTCTGTGGCAATTAGTTTCAGGTCGAGACTTTGTCCCTCCTTGCAAACTTCGAGGTCAGCGGTTTGCTCGGATTGAATGACCAATTGGGCCTGCACTCTTGTTGAGTAGAGACATAGCAATAGCAGACCAGAATACAATAATAGGTGGCGCATAGTGTTGGGTGATATTTGAATATAGGACGAATTGCATTCAATTTTTCGGAAACTGTGAGTGCAGAAATTTTGTATTCGGTGCACACAACCCAAATCCACTTCAATACTATTCTGATTTTTCAGGAGCGAAACGTTCCCCCATCGCGCAAGCACCCGTCCTGCTGTCCGTTCCAATACAGGCACTATGCAGGGGCTTCGCTGCACCAGCTGGCGGGTCTTGCTAATGCAGCCCCGCCAGCTGGGCGCTCAGTCCCCTGCATAGCACCTGTATTTCCTCTTCCATCAGGGCTATTTTGCAGCAGCTCTCCGCCGTAGCAAGATTGAGCAAAAGCCCAAATTGCAGTCTTCAACGGTAAACCTTGCCGAAGAATGCTTATCTTTCCTTTTTGATAAGCAATTGCCACCGCTATGAATCTTACCAACCTAATTGTCGCAATCTGCAGCCTCTTACTCTTTCTATTCTTTAGCCAGACTCTGTTGGGACAAAGCTTTGAACTCGTGGCAGACGACAACCCCTGGCTAGACCTACGTGATAGCGCCAGCGATTTCGCAGATATTGATGGGGATGGAGATCAGGACCTCTTGATGATGGGCCGTAATGAGGCTGGTGATCTTGTTGCCAAACTGTATACCAATGATGGCTCTGGGAATTTTACGGAAAAGATGGGTACACCATTTGAAGGGTTTTCTATAGGTGCACTGAGTTTCGCTGATATAGATGGCGATGGTGATTTTGACGTTCTTATTACCGGTTCGGGAGATGATTTTCAGGCCTACACCAAACTGTATAAGAACGACGGGTTGGGCAATTTTGAGGAAGTGCCGGGAACCAACCTGCATCGAGTACACAATGGCGCACACGCCTTTGGCGATATGGATGGAGACGGGGACTTGGATTTGGTGATCGTGGGCTCCAGTGCAACAGCCGCAGATCCAACTACGGCAAAGCTATATCGAAATGATGGGAATGGATCTTTTAGCGAAGAGGTAAACTCGGGAATTGCCAGCACCTACGGGAGTTCAGTAGCTTTTGCAGATGTGGATAATGATGGAGATCTTGATTTGTTTGTTTGCGGGGAGATTTCAAGCGCACCTACCAGTAGATTGTATAAAAATGATGGCAACGGGAATTTTGTGCAGGACGCTTCTTCAGATTTTCAGGGAGTGAGTAATGGCGAGATCGCCTTTGCCGATATTGATCATGATGAGGACCTGGACCTGCTAATCACCGGTACAAAAGTAATTGCCCCGTTGCAGGGGTTTTCTGGAATCTATATCAACGATGGTTTGGGCGACTTTGAAAAGCAATCGGATGCTAATCTAAAGCAAGTAGCTTTTAGTTCTGCCGGATTCTTCGATCTGGATTCGGATGGCGACCAGGATGTAATCCTGACTGGACTGGTGCAAGGATCCTTTGGAGAAATAGCGCTATATAAAAATGATAGTTTAGGGAATTTCAGTTTCGCTTCTGGCTTATCTGTCAGCCCCGTAGCTCAAGGTTCGCTCAGTTTTGCTGACATTGAAGGAGATGGAGATCAAGATGTTTTTATTAGCGGAGACGCTCCAGACAGTGATGCATTTGGCTCTTCTGTCTTGTATCGCAATCTCGGAACACTTGGACTACAGAGTCGTCAAATTCCCAACAATGGAGTGGCTTATGGCGCTGTGGCAGTATCCGATGTGGACGGCAATGGTCATGAGGAGTTGCTGTTTTGTGGCTGGGACGGAGCGAATATAATTTCGCAAATGGATGGATTCACTAGTGATGCAAGTGAATTTACTTCGCATTTTATAGAGCGCAATAGAGCAAACTTGCGCGATGGCGCTGCTGATTTTTTTGACATGGATGGCGACAATGATGATGACCTATTGATTTCTGGTTGGAATGGCGAAGAACGGATTACCGGAGTCCGGGAAAATCTTGGTGATCTATACTTTGGAAATTTATTCCCCTTTCCTTTTGAACAAGTTGATGGCAGTTGCCATGCTGTTGCAGATATTGATGGGGATCTGGACCTGGATTTGTTTATTGCCGGGTCAAATGCTTTTGGTCCTACGGCAAATATTTACCTCAATAATGGCAACGGTGATTTCGCTAAATTGGAGAATACTGGTATCGAGGGGATTTCTGCTGGCTCCGCAGCATTTGCCGACGTGGACTTGGACAGTGATCAAGATTTGCTTATCACTGGCCAATCAGACTCAGGTGAAAAGATCGCCCAACTTTACCGTAACGATGGTTCAGGTAATTTTGCACTCGACCTTGGTGAATTATTGGAAGGCGTTGATGGCAGTGCAATTGCTTTTGAGGATCTTGATGCAGACGGTGACCCGGACTTACTCATTTGTGGACAAACAAGTCTCTCCCAGCCATCAAGCAAGCTCTACCAAAACGATGGCCTGGGCAATTTTTCGCTACAATCTAACAGCACCATTGAGGATGTAGCCTACAGCGCGATTGCCTTTGAAGATATCGACAGCGATGGCGATGCTGATTTGTTGATCACGGGCGCCAACAGTGGAGGGGAATATACTTCGGCATTGTATACCAATGATGCAATGGGTAATTTCACAGAACTAGCGAGCTCATTGGAGGGTGTGGCATATGGGGCAGTTGGCTTTATCGACTTTGATGGGGACGAAATGCGAGATCTTGTGATCACGGGTCTTAGCAACGAGTCGATTCCAATTATCAAGTTGTATGCAAATGAGATAGAACTCGGTCCTGTCCAAACCGAGGTGACTAGATCTGCTTTGGAGTTCAGTGTTTATCCTAATCCTGTCAATGATGATCTGCTCTTGCTAAAATTCCCTGAGATCGTTCCGCGTGAAGTGCAGCTAAACATCTTCGATTCCACTGGAGCGCTATTACTTACACAAGCGACTCATTTCAAGGGGAAATCCCACAGATTGGATGTCTCCGCGCTTCCGTCGGGTATCTATTTGTTGACTCTGCATGCCGATACTGGACAAAGTAGCAGGCGGTTTGTAATCGAATAGTAGGTGATTGTTGTGAAGCCGTTTTGCTCAAGTCTTCGCTTGCCGATGCATTGGCTGGGTCAAGGAGAAATTCGAACTCGCAGCTGTAAATTTGGATTGCACCAAAGTCGGAACTTGGCAAAAGATCATAGCTGCCTGGTGGAGTGCGCTGCTTGAAACAGACGAGCAGTATATCTTCCCTTGTTTTGATCGTACTCCTCTTTGATCAGAGCATAATTCTGATTTTTGCAAATTGGAACAACGAGTTGCGATAGGGTTTGCAGACTTCTGCCAATATTGAGCTACCAAAGCTGGTCTCAATCTTTCGGTACAAACAAATAAAAAAATCTTCGAAGTCCGGGATCTCTCGTTGCTCATCATACTTATAAACCAACAACTGAACCAAGTTTTCGATCTTGTCAATGTCTCTCGCAATGCGATAGTTTAAATGTTCTGCACTTGTGTTGCCAGTTGAGTTTTGCATTTTTGCCCAATCAATCGCTGCTCCATTGAGATCTCCAATATCTTGATAGGAGGTTAGCATCTCTATATGGTTCCAAACGGCTTGCTCTTGCCGGACGTCCTCTGTTCCCTTTACATCTGAAGGAACATCCCCTGTTGAATACTCTGCCAGATCATGAAACAGCAAGATTTCAATCACTCGCCTTTTGTCGTATCCAGGGTAATTTCTACTTTCTTCCTCGTTCAATTTATCCGTTAAGAAGAACTTGGCTATCAAAATGCATCCATACATATGGGCCGCTACTGATTCAACGCTTTCTCCAAGCATGCGCCCTTTCTCCTTTCTATTCCAGCCTGCACGTTTAATCTTCTTGATTCCATAAAGTGGCTTAAAGAGATCAAACTTTGATTGTATTTTGTCACTTCCTACCACCTCACAGTAGAAAGATAGATACTTCCTAAGATTCAGGCTAAGTGTAAAGAGCTTTGAATTCAATATTTTCGTTACTAATTTCCTAGTCTTCACCTTAAACTCACTTTCAAAGTCAGGCTGTAAATGCCTATGTTGCACAAGAGAACACTACATGGAAGGCTATTAAGAAGTCGCGAATTTCTCCATGAGAATGGATTAGCCTCCAATGCTCAAAGTGATTTTCCTGAAACTGTGTCTGATGACTCTTCTTGACATAGGATTGGAAGGCAGCATTTGCGCAGCTTAGCAGTGTCGATTCCGTGCCATCCGTTTTGGATCGAATATGCAATTCAAACAAGTCACTAACCGAACTCACAGGATCAACTGCTGTTACACTGTTGCAGAAAAGCAAAATTAGAAAGAAGTCTAGATGTTCAATTTTCAGTCCAGAGACGAATTCATCAACTTTTTTGACGGTCATAAAGTTCAAGTGGTCCAGCCGATAAATGTCTGCGAAAGTGTCTACGAATTCTTGTGCATCGAACGGCATTTGAATCTCAAGTAATTCCACAACCGATTCTGCCTTTATAAGCTTGGGCTGCACTTGTGTATAGGGGCTGTCTGATTTACTAAGACCTACAATAACCTTTTGATCAAAGGCCGAACGCAAATGGCTTAACACATCTCGATTAAAATCCAACTCAGACTTGAGACAATCATCTAGCCCATCAATGATAATTATTGGCTTGAGGCCGTTGGATTTTATGTACTTGATAATGGGAGCAACATCAATGCGAAAGTTCTCTCGCAATTGTTGTTGATTCAGGTACACATTGTATACATCTAGATCGATAAATACTGGAAGCAGCGCAAGTTCTTGATCTCGAAACTTCTCAAGAAGGTAATGAAATAGTATGGTCAGCAGTGTGGACTTGCCGGAGCCAGCGTTGCCGGATATTAATAGGGGAATTTCGGTCTTTGAAGAGCGAATATGTTGAAAAATGTCCGCAAACACATCGTTAGATTTATGTCTTTGGATGTCGCCATGATATTCCACAATCTTACGGAAAAACCTAGTGTACTTATCGATTGAGCCGAAATCGACTTTTTCGAAGGGAAGCCTACTTGTTAAGTATATATACTTTTGATAGTCAAAGAATTCTTCTTCACTTAACAAGTCTCTGTGACTCTTGCTTCCTAATCCAATGGCTGATGATAGCTCTTGAGCCAGTAATGGGATATTCTTTTGCAGTAGTAAGTCGTCATACAAGTCTCGGCAAAGTTGCAGATCCAAGAATTGATCTTTAATCTGCAGATCTTTGCTTCGCGGTGGAGGGGCGCTGCAAAATAGCCGGGGCCGCAGCGGTACCGACCGCCTGCATGCGCCAGTGACTGCCGGATGCAGACTGGCTCGACGATAGGAGAGACAGACTGCGCCGAGCAGGAACAAGCAGGCAGGTGAGAGGTACAAGCGGAGGACGCGACGGGTGCTGGCGCGGCGGGATGAACTTTCGCTCCTAATAATTAGGAAAGGAGAAATTGGTATCGCAACTCATGAAAAAGCTGCCGGAATATGTTGTTCGACAGTACATTTACAATCTTGTCCTTAAAGCGCTTTTTCCCAAATCCACTACAAATCGAGATTGAAAAGCAACGAATTATAATTGATTAATTGCTGGTCGCTAATTCTGCCTTTCTTTGGTCAGGTCATTATGAGTAGAACTCATAGTGATACCTGATTATCTCATTTTAATTTTTACAGTACATGTTGAATCTACAAGATTTTAAGTCTTTTGAAGTGAAGGAAGAAGAAAGCCTTTCAAGTGTTACAGGTGGAAGAACCTGGAACGTGACTTGTTTGGATGCTGATGGCAATGTAACCGGCGGTTACAGTGACCCTAATTACAACAACAATTCAGAGCCGAACCTCGCAGAAGTTCGTGCTACTTGTGGGCCTCACTGGCAAGTTGACTAATTAGTGCACGAGGCACTTGTTTCCATCGCGGTTTTGCCATAGGGCAAAGCTGGTTTTGTAAGCATTCCTTCAGTTGGAAGCAAATGCGATTGAAAGGCCATAGGTAGAAAGTACCAATGGCCTTTCGGTTTTTCCAATCGGGCTTTTGCTCATTGGAGGAAGAATAAATCCAAAGCAAAACGCTGGCTTCAAAAGCGAGAGCGACTTTAACAAGCAGGACTCATTCGCTACTCTTATATGACTGGTTCTCATTACGCCATTCTGCTAGAAAGACTTGCCCAGGAGCTGGAGATTGGCAACTGCTTTCGCTTCCGTCACGATTTCCCAGTCGAGACAATACGGGATGTGTCAGCACATCTGAAACTGCAAAATATTGCTTGCATGCTGGTTGCCCTGGATATCAGAAAGCAGCCGCAGATTCCCTATCCATTTATTGCACGGCAGTCTTCGAAGGCATACTTTTCCCTGGTACTATCCCGCTCGGGAGATCAATTGCAAGTATTTGATCCTGTATTGAAGAAGGCGGTTGATTGGCAGATCAATGACTTTGTTGCTTCTTTTGAGGTTCAGTTGTTGCTACTTCAAAAAACGAAGACCGATTACTGCAGTAAATTTTCCAGGAATGGAGAGAAACATCGATTTACAGAAATCTCCTTCTTGTGCCTGTTTTTGATCTCGCTAGCTGGACTGGCATCCCTCCATCGGGGCCATTACCTTCATTCAATTCTGCTGGTTCTCAATGCACTCGGATGGGTGCTATCAGTTGCATATTTCCTGAAAGAACAGGGCTTTTCCAATTACGTGTTTAAGCTTGCTTGCGGTGGCGAGAAGAACGACTCTTGTCTTACAATGAAGCAGAAGTTTAGGGCCTTCGATTTCTCGTTTTCGCAGTTGGGCATCTTGTTCTTTAGCATCGGGTGCTTATCCATGTTACTTGCTGTCATTAGTTCCAATCCGTCAATCAACCTTCTCTATCGATTGTGTGCCTTAGTGGCTAGCTTGTTTGTCTGTTACTCCTTATACCTCCAGGTCTTTAAGCTCAAGAAATTTTGTCGCTTGTGTTTGTGCATCGGAGCATGCGCTTTTGCCATTGCAGTCATAGCCAATCTATCGCGCTTCTCCGCCGATCCTTCCCGGCTTCTGTCTGATGCAGTGGCCTTTGTCTGTATCTCACTGATTGCTTATTCGATTGTCCATCTGATGACTTGGGTCAGTAAAACATTGCTGCGAAACAGAGAGCTGGAAGCAAAGCAGAATTATTTTTGGTCGAAGCCGGTACTCGTGAAATCAATGCTGAATGGGAATTCAAATCCAATTCGCCTTCCACAATACAAGGTGGAGCTGGGGAACAAACAGGGTACTACGATTATCAATCTATCGATGAGTTCCTCCTGCCGCTTTTGCACTTCGGCATTTTGGGAACTGGGCAACCTAAGCTTGATGAATAGTGATGTTCGGCTGATTATTCAAATCAAATATCCGCCTACTGCATCCAATCAGATGACAATGCTCCGCTTCGTTGAAGCATGCAACAATAATGATTTCCTTAAGGCCTATGAGATTTTTGCAAACTGGCATTCAAGGGAACATAAGACAGAGACAGCTGCTGCCATAAATGGGCATGAGCAAATGCTTCTTGATCAAAATTCTAGATTCTTTGAGCAGCATAGCATTGCCGACTTACCGCAAGTATTGATCAATGGCAAACTTGCTCCTTCGTTTTTGGAGCATAAGTATTTAAAGGCAGCCTATGCTTGATGAGGGATACTC
>JAHDEE010000426.1 GCA_020629005.1 Chitinophagales bacterium | reverse complement strand
TGCAACCACTCAAGAACATTAGCGGTTGCTGATGTGACCTCATTTCTATTTGTGGCCCCCTCTTCATGGTTTTTCCACCAACAAAAGTCGCCACCTGCTCTTTTGTATCACGGTTCGTGTACAAATTTATCACATCGTGGTTATCACTAACTGCTTCAACATCCTGACTGATTGCAGGGATGGTAGTGCTTAAAGCTACGAAAAGCACACAGGCCACCTTGTATTTCCTCAATAGACAGAGGGTATTAGTAAATTTCAGGATCGCATGGTTTGTAAATGTCGAAATTGGTTTCATGAATTTTCTTTAAGTAACCGGTATGCCAAAATAGTTGTTCGAATTTTGAAAAACAGCAGCAACTTTCTTGTATTGGCGCGAAATGTTTAGGTCTAGTATATTGGCGAACAGTGATTTACTTCAATATACGATTGGAGTTGGCTTTTCCGAAAGTGCAGACGAAGAAATTCCAATTTTATTGTACAAAAAACTATTGTTATTGAATAATGTTTGCCACAGTAAGCAGAGAACGGATTGCATTACACTTGCCTGCCTAAAATGTTTGGCATTTTATCAATTGATTCAATCCTCCCTTTTCTCCTGCTCCTCTCGAAAGTACGAAAAACTGATATGAAAAACCTAAATCTGACTGTGCAGAAAAACGGCTTAAGTCAGCTATTCGTACTATTGAGGTAGTGGAAATGAATATACACTTATTCATGTAGCAAAAAATCCGATCAAGGAGTCTTAGCTGTCCTCAATTTCACCTTCATGCAATGCAGGTACTTGTAGAAAGTACTACGCGATACATCTACGATAGCGCAAATCTGTTCTATCGAGTGCTTGTCTTGTTCAAACAGTCTCTTGCAAGATTTTGCCTCCAGCTTGGCTGCTTTTGACAAGCCTTTTGGCCGACCACCTACTCTCCCACGTGCTGTGGCAGCTCGAAGACCTTCAATTGTTCGTTCACGAATAATGTCTCTTTCCATTTCGGCAAGGGCAGCAAAAATGGTTAATGGTATTGGTACCGATGGAGTCTCTTATCCACTTTGATGTATCTCGATTCTATTCTCAAATATCTCTAAGCAACAAATGTCACTCTCAAAAATATCGATCAGTAGATCCAAATGCTTTTCTAGTAACTCAATCAATTTCTTTGTCGAAAGGTTACCGAGATTCACCTTTATCAACTTCAATGGAGTTTGCTGAATGAAGTGACTATTCTTAAAATCTCCATCCTTTGTCAATACGATGTAGTCATTCTCATCAGCATATTCACAGATTGCTTGATCAGTGCTTGAGTCGCCTTGCAAAATATTGTTCACATGCACAGCTTCAATTCCCATTGACTCCAGAAATTTCACCACTTTGAGGGCAATATGAACATCACATAGAACTTTCATTTCGTGCTAGGCTGCCAGATCAATGTTTTGTCCCGATACCAGTGCTTTGGCATAATCCAGACAGGCCATGATATCTTCCTTTTTTAGTTCTGGATGGTCCTCTAATATCTCGGCTATTGACATTTCAGAAGCCAGCAAATCTAAGACAACTTCAACGGGCCATCGCATACCTCGAATGCAAGGTTTGCCATGACATATGCTGGGATCTATCGTAATTATTTCGCGAAATTTCATTTGTAAATCTTGTAGTTTGTCGTTTTGCGGCTAATGACTTCAACTCCTTTTTGTGAATGCCAGCTATCCAACGTAAAGTCATCAGGCTGTTTGAGATCGTACCATCGGTGCTTTTGCTCTTGTCCGTCTAACTTTTGTCATTCACTCTAGAACAAAAATGCTGGAAATTTGGCACAATTGAAAGTGAAATGGCAGATCTCATCCGAGTTGGCTGACCACCTACTCTCCCACGTGCTGTGGCAGCTCGAAGACCTTCAATTGTTCGTTCGCGAATAATGTCTCTTTCCATTTCGGCAAGGGCAGCAAAAATGCTGAGGCAGAACTTTCCGTGAATGGTGTTAGTATCTATTGAGTCTTTCAAGCTTGCTAGGGCAACTCCCTTTTCCTTGAAAAGGTAATTCGTCGGGTCTCTACAGGCCGATTTTGTCAAAGTCCTTTGCTAAGAGATGTAGCCTTCAGCCATGCAAACCCGATATAATGAATCCAGACAAAATAGTTGATGTGTTGAGAAGAAATTTGTCGGATTCTCACTAATCGCCACCGAATCCCCTACTTTTGGAAAGGAATTCATTTGACAATTGTCCTGCACCCTCCACGACACGCCTGCATGCAAGGCCCCTCAAAAAGCATCACGTACAATCCTGCCTTGAAATTGCTGAGGAATGCTTTAACTTTCAGCAGCATAATTGATAGCTGTATACTATCTTTACACTGCTCAATGAGCACCTGGCAAATAAAATAAGCATGGACAAGCTCGCAAATTTAGCCTACTACAACAAACGCGATTGGGACTTCCTCATGGAGACCATTGATGATCGGGAAGTGATGCACGATACTTGGGAGGAGTGGCATCAAGAATTTAGTAGAGCTAAGAAGAAAATGAAAAAGGCAGGCTTCAAGGTTAGAGATGTAGTAATCGACGTCAGGCATCTTGACGAATTCTGTCGTACTAAGGGTCTGAAAAATACCACTGCGCTCCGCTCAAAGTATGTACTAAGCAGGCGATGAGAGAGCTGGAGGTACAGTAATATGCCTAGCTCATCACATTCAATACAAAATAGGCATTGCTCTTCAGACGAACAATGTATCATACATCACTTCAGCCTTTATTTGGGCGTGCCCTGCACAGCTCAGCAACCGCCTACAGAATTTCAATGGCACTCCTCCCATCCACCACAATCCGCACAGTGTAAAGCCTGTACTCGCTGTGCAGGTCGGGCTATCCGCTTTCACTCACCTTGTCCAGTGCGGTTCGGCTTATGCGCTCTGTGGTCTCTCCTATCGTCGAGCCCCCATAGCGCATGCCTCACACGCACTGGCCGGCGGCTCATACCGCTTCTATCCCTCACGCAACCGGCGTTGAAAATTTGC
>JAHDEE010000117.1 GCA_020629005.1 Chitinophagales bacterium | reverse complement strand
TTCGACTACGCTCAGCGACCGTTGAAGACTCCCAATTGGGTTTTTACTCACTCTGTCACCCGGGGCTATTTTGCCCTGCCCTTACTCGTGGTAAGGAGAGCAATCCCATGTCCCAAGTCCCTAATCCGAAATCCATAATCCAGATGGCCGTCGACTACAAACGGAGCACAGGAAGGCCGCCACCACTTAGGCGACAGCGCTTCGCCGCTTATAAAATTAATTCCCAATGAGCACGAGTCGCGATTTGATTGTCTGATCGCCAAGCAATACTTCCACCAAATAAACACCCGAGGGCTGACTTACTTCAAATTCAAGCAAGTGATCTCTGGCACCATTTGCTATGGGTGCTGAATAGACCTGCTCGCCTAATAAGTTGTAGATATTGACTTCGGCTATCGAAACGTCTGATGTAGCATAAGTCGGAAGCATGATACGAGTACTCCGCTGTGCAGGATTTGGAACGATCTGCAATTTGGAAACCGCTCTAACATCCTCTTGTTCGCTTGCTTTCGCACGCTTGTACCTGCTATAAAAGCCAATATCATAATCATATCGGATTTGTTCACAGGTAAAATCAATTGGACCATAGGTATAGTAGGGCTGGCCCTCTATCATGCGCTCGGTGAAGTCACTATCGATATCATCCGCAGTGGCATCAGAAGCTGTCAACTCGTAGGTACTCCTTACATCCGACTTGGCGATTGCCAGATAGTAGGCTGGATACTCTAGTCGGAAATCATTGCTGGTGATGGACCAGTGCCCACCAAGATCGGTTTCGGTGGCGGCAACGGCAAAGTAGCGACCTTCTTCATAGGCCAGTACTTGTACGCGTATGTCTGCGAGACCTAGCTCTAGTTCACCCTGTGCTCCATCTTTGGGATTGATATCATACCATGCAGTCCCGGTGAGTTGATGTTTATGTGGCAGACAGGACTTAGCGAATCCAATATCGAAGTCGTAGTCATAGGTATCACAATCAAAAGCTATTGGTCCATAAACGTAATATGGTTTGCCGCCGATCACCGTCTGCCAAAAATCGCTGTCTATATCATCAGGCCCCCAATTGTAAGGAACCAAATTGAGTTCAGAATTGATTTCCTCCTGCGGGATTAGGACAAAGTAACTAAGCGAGGGGTCAAGACTGAAGTCCTCATCTGTTGCGCCCCAATTGCCGTTGGCATTGGTTTCCGTGATGTATCCTTCCTGATAGTATTCTCCATCGAAGGCGTAAATCGCTAAGGTAACATTTGCAATTCCGTCTTCGCCTGCATCTTGCACGGAGTTTTTTGGGTTATTATCATTCCAGATGGTACCGTGGATATTGTAATGCTTCGGTATGCAGACCGGGCGCAAACCAAGATCAATTTCGAAGTGGTTTTCATCGCAATCAAAGAGAATCGGACCAAACACGTAGTACTTGCTATTGTCTACTGTGACTTCGACAAAATCGCTGTCGATATCATCGGAGCCAACATTGGCAATCGTTAGCTCCAGGCCAGTAGGAATATCAGCTGCTGCGACGACCAGGAAGTAATCGCTATAGTCGTCCGGGTTAAAGTCTTCCGGCAGAAAATCGTAATCACCCGCGCCATTGGAATAGCTTGAGGCGGTATAGCTAAAGCTGGATCCTGCATATTCGAACACGGAGACTGGAATGGACAGCAGCCCGGATTCGCCATTGCCTTGCAGTCCGTTGCTATCTTCATCTTTCCAGACAGTACCAGTAATTTTAAAGTCCTTGTCAAGGCACTTTTTGAAGAAACCGACATCATAGTCAAGCTTTTCGGAGCCACAACTGAAGTCTATAGGCCCGTACATATACAATAGATTTCCACCAATTATTTGAGCTGAGAAATCGCTGTCAGTGTAGTCATTTCCGATGTCAGTTGCTGTAATTTGCAATTGCGGTGGTAGTGCTGCATCCGAGATGGAAACATAATAGTCGAAGCCTGGCTGCGGAGTCAATTCTGTATTCGTAAAGCCGTAGTTGCCCCACATATCGCTATAAGTAGCCGCTATTGGTTGGTAGCTTGCACCCTGCACTTCGAAGACGGTAACTGGGAACCCTTGAATACCAGCTTCTCCCCAATTCTGTGTTCCGCTTTGGTTGTCATCAGACCAGACCTTTCCAGTCAATCTAAATCTGCTTTGCAAACAATCTTTAAAGAATCCAGCACCAAAGACATAATCCTTTATATCACAACTAAAGTCGATTGGTCCATAGGCGTAGTAGGCTACTCCATCGATAGTGAGTTCGTAGAAATCGCTGTCCGCAGAATCGTCTTCCACGTTTGCCTCGGTTAGACTGAGTTGATTTAGGCTAGCCGTTTCTTGTGGAATAACTATGTAGTAGTCTTTGTCGAGATAAGCAATAAAGTCATTGAAGCTAAGCCCCCACTTTCCATCTAGATTTGACATAGTACTGGCAACCTCCGTGAAGCTTCCGGCATCATATTCGAACACGGCAACTTCAGTAAAGGAAATACCAGACTCAGTGTTGCCAAGCATGCCATCGATCGGTTCCGCATCTTCCCAGATAATTCCTTGCAGACTAAATGGGCATTGGACATAGATGTCCTGCTGAAATATCAGGTCGCATCCCTGGCCAAGATGAAAATTATCCTCGAGCACTACTCTTGCTTCGTAGGTTCCAGGCTGAGTGAAAGTATGGGTATACACATAATTGGAGATATCAATACCGACTGCCTGGCTATACGGTAGGTCGTCATTAGTCGTAACATCCCAATTGGTATAATTGTAATCCCAGTAGTCATCAAAGGTGATGGTTAGGGTGTTTCCATCTAGGTCAAAGATTATCCCACCTGGAGGGTAAACATCGAAATAGCAACTAGAGCCGGTAGTGGGCGCAAAGCTATATCCAGTTGTTTGTGTACAGGTGATCGATTCACCTGTATATTGGTTTACCAAAGTAACTTCGATGGTCACGTCAAATGGCTCTGACTGCTCAGGATATTGATGGCTAGTATTGTACTCGCCAACCGGTACTGTAAAATTCTCAATGGCTGATCCATCTCCAAAGTCAATCGAAGCAGTGGTAGGTACCCAGGCAGCAGAGGGAAAACTGATGGTAAAGTCGACCAGGAAATCATCCACTGAAAAATCTACGGCGATTTCATAGTTGTCACAATCAAGAACGAAGCAGGAGTTTACGATTGCAACTGGATTGCTGAAGCCTGGACCGGCGCAGAAGGAGTTGCCATTATACACTCTTCTTACATACACGATTGCTTCTGAATTGAGCAAAGTTTCGGCAGGTATCGTCAAAGAGAAGGGATCCTGCTCATCGTCAAGATCCACGGCACCAGCGAAGTTTGCACTGTAGGAGTATTGCCAGAAATAGCCCAGAGATTCTTCTTCTCCACCGACAGGAAACACATCATCACCGACATTCCAAACCTCAATGTCATCAGTCGCAAAGCAAGCATGATCATCGGCGCCAACCTGACCTGAAAGAATTGGTAGTGCACTGATTGGAATTGCTGCTGAAAAATAGGAAAAATCACATCCGAACATGGTTCCGGTATATTCAATGAACAGCAAATCTCCTTCTTCAAAAAACGAGGTAAAATCCTCAGTGACATTATCGAACCAATATTTAACATCGCCGGGCACATGGGTCCAATAGCTCTCAGACTCAAAGTAGACCGGAGATGAGGATCCACTGATGACGTCAATTACATTGCCAATGGTATTATGGTGGAATACGACTTGCAGTGTATTGGTAATGCCAGCCGGATGACCAATATTCTCCAAGAGGTCTGGATTGCATTGGTAAGGTTGATTATCCACTTCATTGGAGTACGGACCAGCATTACTAAAGTCGAACTCGATCCACAAATTAGTCAGCCCGCAAATATCATTCAAGTCAAAATCACTCGGCCTAAACCTGCTTCGTGGAACTAGATTTTGGATGGTAATCGGCTCACTCGGCACAGCAAGCGTATATCCACAATAGGGCTCTAATTGATAAGAGACCCTTCTGAATGAAGTACAGGAATTCTCAATTAAGAGTTCAGAGAGGAGCTGCCAGCCAGTGTGCTGGTATGATTCAGTTCCAATGATCGGAAAGTCAACAGTATTCACCGGATCATTTGTATCCGGTGTAAAATAAAGCGGCCTCCACGTCGATCCTACCAAAACCTGCCATTGAAATTCTGGAAGCGGCTCCCCTGGTTCAAGCCAGCAAGGGTCTGTTAATTCCAATAAGGGATAGCCATCTGTTGGGCAGTAATGTTGCACTTCTAATGCACCGGCATTGAGACCTCCATCAAACTCTTCATCCTCGCAATAATCTACCTGGTTGATATAGTGTCTAAAAACTGTGACATGGTCAACATATGTACCGCAGATCGTCGAATACGTAAGCTCGAAGTACTTGATAGGAAACTCGTCATTGCAAAGTGAGAAACCACCAGCACTGCCGTAGAAAAAGTCAACTTGGCTAATGCCAGGCACGTAGTCGGTTCCATTCTCAGACACCCTGATTTGCAGATTCGAGAAGTTTCCATATATATAATTCTGGTCAAAACCTGGAGGCCTTGGCAGAATAAAGAGCTCGCAATTTGTCACATCTGCTGTGTTTGTTGTTGCCATGCAATCCAGGTGCACATTTGGATTATCAAAGACTACCGGGTCCGCTATTTGCGGCAAACAAGATTCCACGCCAAAGTATGCGTAGGCATGATCAAATCCGTCTGTATTGCTATTGGTTCTTGCATAAAATGTAAGGGTGATCTGGCTATTCTCATCGCAGGCGTAAGCACTAAAATCATATTCCCTGGACAACCAGGTTTGTTGTACTCTTAGATCCACTGAATTGCCATTGACAAGTAAGGTATTGATGTCGACGCCGTAACCAGCTCCATATCCACCAAAGCCCACTCTGTCTCTCGTTGACTTGGCACTTTGATTATGCAAGCCCCCAAGGTTGCTTACATCGTCAGTATTCTGGATGCTAAACTGATAGTGAGGCTCAATACCATAGAGCGATGGCAAAATAGAACTCTCGGTTAAAAAGTTTCCACCGACTCCAGGTGTACCTGCTCCCACTTTTGCGCCTAGATACCAGATTCGTATGCGAGAATTTTCAGGAGTGGGATGAAAGGTATAAGTAGCATAGTAGGCGCTCGAGTTAGGCAGTTCCACTGCATCTCCAATTACTCGTCCGACTCGTACTGCTTGATCAACTCCATCTGGCAATGTCAGAGCTAGACCACCAGTACCAAAGTTTGGGTCAGCATCAAATGCTGCCTGATCCACAATGCCAAAATCCTCTGGATCCGGATCACCCATTTCTGGCGATCCATCCGACAAATATCCACCGTGGTAGACCACACGCTGCCAGCCATCCCAGCCTGTAGAAGCATCTATGTTGGCTGGACAGTCTGCCAGATCTGGGATCACTTTTATGTCAATGCTAATCTCCAAATCGCAGCTTCCACTGCCCCAGGCCTCTAGTGTCAATCTGTAATTACCTATAGTGCCAAACCATGTATCCAGCAGTGCAGTAGTTGAGCCAGGAACAAGAATTGCCTGCTCAAGCGGTGGGCTATCCAGGTCGGTGTAAAACCACTGATAGTTTGTAAAATTGCAATCTCCGACTTCCGGAGATAACACTAGCTGTTCACCGATTCTAATCGTATTTTCGTATTGCGCCCCTTCCAGCTCATAGGTGAAATCGTCCAGAGTCAAAGTGCAATCTGGATCGCATCCTGGCTGGCAAGAAGCTCCACCCAACAGGGAGTTTCTAGGACCAATGTCCGGATCTACCATAAAGCACATGCGCGCCAATTGTCCTGGCGTAAAGTGGTTTTGTTGTATGTTTAATGACTGATTGTAGTCCATGTAATTCATCTTGTCATCCTGCATGTCGATTGTCAGGTTGAAGTCATCGAAAGTCGTCGCTGTATCGTCAGTATTACAGGTATTATAGCCTGAGCAACTATCAAAATTTTCCACATCAGGATCACTTTCCTGAGGGTTCATTCTGTTGGGTGGTGTATCGCAAACCATATCCCCATTGTAAAGACAATTATCATTATCACAGGAGCAGGCGTTGTAGCTTATATTTCCGTCAAGATCAATGTCGTCCAACATGTCGATTAAGTCAGGCGAACAAATTCCGAATGTATGAAACAGTCCCAGATAATGTCCCATTTCGTGAATCAGCGTCACTGTATTCAAGAAACCTGCTTCAATATGAATTCCATCGAAAGTGCTACCATGCGCAGAAGGCAGCGTTGCATAACCGGTAACATCCCCTTCGATCTCTTGCAAAATGTACACATTGATATACTGCTCGGTAGCATAGTTAGCAGTAGCCTGAATCTGCGTGCTGGCAACGGGATTCCCAACCGGATGAGGGACTGCGTTTCCTACCCCGTTCCAGATGGTATATCCAGGCGAGGTATAGCCTTCATCATCCTGCTGTGCCAGGCAAAATCGGATAGGTCCTCCTGCTGGTTCACTACAATCAAAAGCCTCATTCTCACCTGCAAAGCGTTCATTCAAATAATCAATGGTGTTGTTTAGCGCTGCAACTGTCACCGATTCCGGCGCATCCGCTAGCACATCCACATCCGGTGTGACGCCATCTTTGGTCACTAGGTGAAATACGACCGGAAGCTCCACAGTAGATCTGAGCGAAGCATTCCGACCATTTTGAGCATACCTCTGCCAATCCTGCTGGAGCTGCTTAAATCTCGTTAACTGTGCTGGATCATCCTTAAGAGCATTCAGCAGTACTTTGTCAGATGCACAGGTTTGCCCTTCATGCTTCTGACCTTGCAGTTGTGCGAACAGCAGTAGTGGCATCAACATCAAGCATGTAATACTTAGAAAGATTCGTTTCATTTACTTGGGATTTGAGTTAATAAAAACTACTTGCCACCAGTGGCATGATTAGCCATTGGAAAGAACTGGATGACTCTATAGAAGACAAAGGTCCCCCTTGCAGTTGCATTTCTACTCTGCATAGTCCTTTTGTATTGACAAGAATGTTCTTGAATTGACATGCTATTGCTTCAAGAACGCTATCATGTAGATGTTACTCCTTTTCCGATAATGAGGACAATGGGTGCAGCGGCGACTGCAACAATGGTAAAAGAGTTCGAATAGGAACGGCCCTTCAAGATAAGAAGCTCTTTCTAAAAAAGAAAAATCAAGGGAAAAAATTCACGCCAAACACAAAAATACATTTTTAACATCTGTGTTTCACCCTTATAAAAGTATTCAAAATCAATGCTTGACAATATTCCTTTTTTGGAGCGAAGCAGACTCGGTCGTGGAAATACCTGTCCCGTGTTCCGCTATTATTCACCAGCCATCTGCCTGTTCCTGCGGCGCTATTGTGGTCTGCTCCTATGGTCGCAGCCCCCACTAGCTTGCAGTCACCACGGCAGCTGTCAGGCTCATACCGCTGCACCCGCGGCTATTCTGCCCTGCCCTTACTCGTGGAAAGAGGAGCAAGGAGAAACGAATTGTAGAGAGGCACCGATTATGTGTTAAGACAGGCACAAAGACGAAACCACAAACCGGCAGCTGGTCCTGGGTCTGGCAAGCAGGGTTGAGAATTGAAACTTACTACTAACCAAGCTATTGGCGCGACGAGACGTCACGCCAGGCAAGCGGGCACGAGAAACTACTTCGCTAGCCTGAAAAAAGAACTTTGCTCATATTGATGCAGTAGCCAATGACGGTCCTTGAGCGGAGCCGAAAGGCCCGTTATTGGCGGACTACGGAGCTGTTAATGAAGGTCTTGTGCAATGAAAATATTGTTCTTCGTGGTCCGTCTTCAACGGGCGCTTCGACTACGCTCAGCGACCGTTGAAGACTCCCAATTGGGTTTTTACTCACTCTGGCTCAGGGACCGATTGACTCTGAAACAGCTTGCGATTGTTGATCAATGATTCCGTACCAAACAAGAAGCAAAGGAATCAATTACAGAGAAAAATGAACGCCCCCAATTTTTGCTATTGCAAATTAATTTTTAGTCATTAGTCACCACACGACTGGTAATTGACCTACAGACCAGCGTCATCCTTTATCCCAAAGTTAACCTTTCATCATTCACCATTATCATCACTCCACCACTAACTTCCCCGCAAAAAGCAACTGCTTAGGGATAGGGAATCAATAACTGTCCGATTTTGACGTCGCTGGAAATGATTTAGACGAGGCATTTTTTGACAGCAGCCTTGTTGGCTGGTGGAGAAAAATAACGATGGATAAATCATTTCCAGCAAGTCAAAATGGACATTTATTGATTCGCTGTCCCTTAGCCATCATCAACTGACAAAAGTAAGTGCCGCTACTCAGTGCGCTAACATCTACATCCACGAAAGCAACAGAAGAAGAAATCGACTGCTCATGATGCAGGCGACCATCGAGATCCACTAAGCGAAGAATGGCTCCGGCTGGATATTGTTGACTTACATAATGATGACCCGTGAATAGAGACTGAAGGTATTAGGAGGTGAAGCAAGTGATTGCCCCATGTACCCAATACAGTCTGCCTGGCAACTTTAATTTACTTTGGCCTTAGGCTATAATAACATTTCTTCGCGATGGGCATGCGGTGCAGAATAGCCCTGGGCGAAGTGGTAGGCGGTGGCCAGCTGGCTTAGTGACAGCCAGGCCAATGGTGGCTCAGCATTAAGCTGAGACGCCAGTGGCCCGGCTGGAACAAGCCAGATGGCCGCCGACTACAAGCGGAGCACAGGAAGGCTGCCCCCACGTGGGGACAGCGCTTCGCTCCTAATAAAATCAATTCTTCAATATCACCAATCGAGATCGGAGGTTTTGACCATTGAGCTGCACCTCCACTACGTAAACTCCTGTACTGTGTCGCTCATCGAAATGGATGATATGCTCTTTTGTGCCTTCCGACAGACGTGCGGAGTAGACTGGCTCGCCAAACAGATCGTACATCTGAACCTGTGCAACTTGCGACTGATTGCTAACGGCCTCTGGCAATATCACCCGCGTTTGACTTTGTGCCGGATTGGGCGCAAAGATGAGCTCTTGCAGATCGCCTTGATCGGTTGGTGACTTCAGTCTGCTTCTCACACGGTAGAGTCCCAGATCGTAGCTGTATTCCGATTGGAAACAGGTGAAATCTATTGGGCCATAGGCGTAGCAGGGCATGCCATAGAATTCCATAGCAGAGAAATCATTGTCGATTGAATCATCGCTACCTACATCGGTGGCGGTCAATTCAAGGCTGCTGGACAGCATGATCTGCGGAATCAGTACATAGTAGTCCAGATCCTGAATGACAAAGTCCTGCTCACTTGCTGACCAACGGCCTGTGGCGTCAGTGGTCATCGAGGCTTCGGCAGTTAGTTGAACACCATTGTCGCTGGCGATATAAATATTCTGATTGGAGTAAGCAGGTTCGCCAGTGCTCTGCAATCCATCTTCAGGGTCTATGTCGAACCACACCCGGCCTTCGACGGTGAATCGTTCGGGATCGCATTCGCCTTTCAAGCCCATATCGATATCATAACCATAAGTATCACAATTAAACTGTATTGGACCGTATTGGTAATAGCGCGCTCGTCCGACTGTGACAGAGGTCAGATCGCTGTCCAGACTTTCCGGGCCTGTGTTGGGGAAGGTCAGACTTAAGCCGCTCGGAAGTGCTGAAGGATCTACCAATATATAGTAGCTCAAATCAGGGTCGAGTTGTAAATCATCATCTTCCAGTCCCCAGTTTCCGTTGGCGTCCGTTTGTGTACTTTCAACTATTTGATGATTGGTTCCATCGTAGGTCGTGAGGTTGATCGGAATGTTTGGCAAGCCCTGTTCGGCCTCATCTTGCATACCGTTTTCCTCATTGTTGTCGGCCCAAACGCTTCCGTGGATGCTGTACTGATCCGGGATGCAGAACGGTCGCAATCCAATATCAAAGTCGAGTGTATCTTCGGAACAAGTAAATGGAATCGGACCAGCGAGATAGTACGGCAGGCCATAGACGATAATTTCTTCAAAATCGCTATCGATATGATCTGCGGCGGCATTGCTGAGGGTAACTTGCATACAATCAGGGATGTATTGGCCGGGCACCATCAGGAAGTAATCGCTTAGATCTAAGCCAAAGTCATTTTCGGTGAACTGGTAGTCGCCCAGGCCATTGGTGTAGTTAAAATCGACATAACTAAACAGCGACTGATCATACCTGATTACCTGAATGGGTAAGGTGGCCACCACTGATTCATCACTGTCTTGTGCTCCATCACCATTGGTATCTTGCCAGGCGGTACCCTGGATGTGGAAATCCTTTGGCACACATTTTTTGTGGAAGCCGGCATCATAGTCGTGGTACATTTGTTGGCAGCTGATATCGATTGGGCCATAAACGTAGTACAGCAATCCATCTATGATCTTGGCTGAGAAATCGCTATCTACGGAATCGTTGCCTTGATCCAAACCGGTCAGCTGGAATTGCTGCGGAACATCATTGTCTGAGATGGCTACGTAGTATTGATGATCTTCTTGAATACTCAAATTGGCATTGTTGAAGATCCAGTCGCCATAGATACCGCTTTGCGTTGTTGCTACCGTTTCGTAAACCCCATCTGCCTCTTCAAATACCGAGATCGGAAGACCTGTTACTCCTGGCTCGTCTTGGCTTTGAAGACCGTTTTGATTATTGTCTCTCCAAACCTTACCACTGATTCCGTATCTACTTGGAAGGCAATCCCGCACAAAGCCAGCATCATATACATAGCGAATCTCATCGCAAGAGAAGTCGATTGGGCCATAAGCATAATAATCCACTCCGTCGATGCTAAGTTCGTAGAAGTCACTATCAGTCCAGTCACTGCCTACATTGGATTCTGTTAAGCCAAGGCCGTTCAGATTGGCCGCTTCAGAATTGATCAGCACGAAGTAGTCCTTATCTAATTCGGCAACAAAATCATTGCTGTTAAAGTCCCACATTCCACTGAGATTGGATGTACTGCTGGCTACTTCGGCATAGGTACCAGCATCGTATTCAAAGATGCCAACCGGAACACCTGAAATGCCAGATTCGCCGCTGCCTTGTATACCATCATTAGGGCTGCCATCTGACCACAGACGGCCGTAGAGCCTAAATGGGCATTGGATGTAGACGTCGTACGAAAGGGTATGATCACACTCAAATGGGTACCAGTTATCTGATACTGTTATATACAAATCATAGATTCCGGGACCTGGAAAAGTCACCGTGCCTGTATAGTCTTCCGGCTGTACATTGAAGGTTTGCGATATCTGGTCGTCCAATGGTGTAGCATTAAGATAAGGAGCTACGACAACATCCAACCAACCGGGTTCCCAATATTCATCAAAAGTAATTTCAATGCTGTTGCCATCTTGCGTGATGATCATTTCGCTGGGCTCATAAAACAGGTAGTAGCAATCTATCCCCGTTTCTTCTTCAAGAAATACTTCAGTAGTGACTGTGCAAGTTTGCTCCGCTTGCAAATGCTCATTGTACACCACATAGTCGATGGTAAGATAATAGACATCCTCGCTGCTTGGGTAGCCATGCTCCAGCACAGCAACGTAATTGTTTTCTGATACGTCAAATTCTACTGGTGTTGACTGATCCCCAAAATCTACGGTACCTCCAAGGGGTGTCCAACTGGTTATTGGAAACTCAATGAGGAGTGTAAAGTTTGGTGTTGTAAAAAAATTGTACACTATCTGATAACTGAAGTCGTACTCTTCACAGTTGAATTCCGGGCAGGCATTAACAACTTCTAGTGTATTGCTATATACCGGAAATGGGCAATGGGTCGTACCCTTGTATACACGACGAATATAGACTACAGTTGCTGTACTCTCGAAGTATCCTGCTGGTATGGATAGCATCAAAGGATCCTCTTCCTCTACGAATGACTCTGGAACCGAAAAATCAGCAGTATAGGAATATTCCCAGCAATAACCCAGGGATTGCAGTAGACCTTCGTCCGATTCTGCTTCCTCAGTTGTGGCAGGAAAAACCAAACCATCATTAACTATAGTGATTGGATCACTGAGAAAGCAAGTATCCCCGATATGATCAATATCACCTCCCTCGAGTTCAAGCACACTTACATCATACCCTCTAGAGTAAAATGTATACGGACAGTTAAACATTAACCCACTGTACTCTATGATAATCTTATCACCATTTTGGAAGACAGGTCCAAAATCCTCGCCAACATTGCTAAAGTAATAGACTAAATGACCCTCCTCGTATGGCCATATACTTTGATACGTAAATGAATCTTCAGAAGAGGTTTCTCCGATAGCTGTAATCTCATTGCCAACTTCATTGAGATGAAACTTTATCTCAAGGGTATTTTCGATTTCTTCTCCCTCTGCAATCCCCAATTGTGTCAATAGGTCTGGATTACAAGCCAGCGGCTGCGAACTATGCTCTTGAGCTCCACTGTTCACATTATTCAATTTAAACTCCATTCTCACATCATTCAAGCCACAAACATCACTAATGTCTATATCGAGAGGATTGAATTTTGATGATGGAGTTAGATTTTGGACTGATATTTCCTGGCTGGCCAAACCTACGGGCAATCCGCAGTAAGGGTCAATGATTCGAACAACTCTCCGAAATTTAGCACACGCCTCGAACTCTAATCGATCAGAAACTTGCCCCCAATTTCCGTTTTGCCTTAGATATACATGCGAAGCATCTAATTGATACAGTTCCGAATTGACCGCGGTTGACAGATCCTCCTCGTAATACAAGTCTTGCCAGGTGCTGCCAACTCTTATTTGCCACTGGTAGACAGCCTCATTTTCATCATCCTCTCCAAACCAGCAAGGCTTTGTAAGCTCCAATATTGGCAAGAGTCCAGTAGACGGACAATAGGTCTGAACCTCGTAGTCAGGGAGAGTAGCTCCCGCGTCAAAGTCATTATCTGGACACATGTCAACATTGTTTATGTATGCAGAATGCACCCTAACAACATCAGTATAAGTGTTGCACAAAGTAGAATATGATAGCCTATAGTACTTGATCGGTTCAACACTGCTGCATAAACGCAAATCTGTGCCTACAACTCCCCAATCGGAACCGTCTGATTCTTGATACTGCACACCATTGTTTGATACAAAGACCTTCCAGTCTGACAGATTGCTATAATGAAATGGCTCCTGCATCCCTTGTGGTACAGGAATCTCAAAGTCAAAGCAAGATTGGGATACAGATGGATTTGTAGTTGGTAGGCAATTCACCTGCACATTTGGAAAGTCGAATTCCACAGGATCGGCAATCTGCGGTAAACAATGTTCGACACCAAAATATCCATAGGAATGGTCAAATCCATCAGTATTGCTATTGGTTCTGGCATAAAAAGTCAATGTCACCACACTCTCCGGATCGCAGGCAAAAGCACTAAAGTCATATTCGCGAAAGTTCCACCCCTGCTGAAAGGCCACTTGAACCTCTGCAGTATTAACATTAAGAAGTTCATAATCAAAGGTAGCGGGAGCATAGCCCCCAAAGCCAAGTCTATCGCTTATCGACTTATCATTTCGTTCATGGGTTCCTCCTATTTCTTTAACTGAATCGTCTTCGGCATTGTGCAAAGAGTATTTTATGTTTGGTTCAATACCATAGAGAGTAGGCATTATAGTACTAGCAGTAAGGAAACCGTTACTGGCGCCCGGAGTGGTAGTAGTTGATCTAGCACCCAAAAACCACACCTTAATTCTCGAGTTTTCTTCGGTGGGGTGGAAAGTGTATGAAGCGTAATATGCACTTGCGTTTGGAAGCGCCTGACCATTACCCACTATTCTTCCAACCCTGAGAACTTGACTCAGTTCAGCAGGCAGATCCAGATGCTGACCATTTTCCCCAAAGTTTGGATCAGCATCAAATAACTCTTGATTGACGATAGCAAACTCTGCAGGATCACTATTATCTGGATCCGGAATTGAGCCAGGCAAGTATCCATCGTGATAAGCAATTCGCTCCCAGTTTTCCCATCCTTGCGATAAGTCAAGATTAGGTGGGCACCCTTCGCCTTCTGGAAGCACCTTGATATTGATACTACTCTCCAATTCGCAATAGCCGCCGTCTGAGGCTTCAATGGTAAGCTGATAGTTGCTGGATTCTTGAAACACGTGACTAAAAGTGGATTCATAACCCGCATATCCGATGGCAATACCATCTACAAAATCCAAATCCCTGTATGTCCAGCGATATTCTTCGAATTCACATTCACCGAAGTCAGGAGTAAGGGTGAGATTTTCACCTACCAGCAATGAATTCTCATATGCTGCACCATAGATTTGCTGCTCAAAATCTGCGAGGTCGAGACTGCATTCTGGATCGCATCCAGGATCACAGGCTGTCAAAGAGAGTAAAGAGTTGCGAGGCCCCAGAATCGGATCTACCATGAAGCACATTCTGGACATCTGACCTGGCGTAAAATGGTTCGCTTCGAAGATACTATAGTCCATGTAGTTTGTCTTATAGTCAGGACCTTCATCGCTCAAATTGTATAATGGGTCAGAAACAGAGGAATCCAAGTCTGTCTCACAGGTGTTGTAGGAAGAACAGTCAAGCATATTTCCAACATCCGGATCCAATTCATCAGGATTCATACGATTTGGCGGAGTGTCACAAACCATATCGCCATTGTATAGGCAGTTATCATTATCGCAGGAACAAGCATTATAGGGAGTACCATCTGTTGAAAAGCTATCCAATTCCCCGATTAACCCGGGCTGGCAAATGCCGAAGGTATGGAACAGTCCCAAATAATGCCCCATTTCATGTATCATTGTCGTTTCTTCCAATCTGTTGACCTCAATATGGATTCCATCGTCTATCAATCCATGGGAGCTTGGCAAAGTTGCATAGCCAGCAATCGCCCCCTCAATAGACTCTACAACATATACATTGATATAGCGGTCTGTGGGGTATGAAACTGAGTTTTGAATTGCAATGCTGGTTGCATCATCAGCGTACGGATGAGGCACAGCAACATCCTCATGGTCATAAACTGTGTATCCCAAGCCTGTAATTCCGTTAGCATCTCGTCGGGCCAAACAGAAAGAAATTTGTCCGGGACTTGGTTCTCCACATAGGCCAGGCTCATTTTCCCCAGCAAATCTATGATTGAGAAATGCAATTGCAGATTGTAGTGGAGTTGTCACATCTTCAGGATCTAATCCTGAAAGTGCATTCGCGAGTGCATTTACATTGGGCGTTTGATCACCACTACTTACCAGATGAAATACCACCCGGAGTTGTACTTCACTTCTAAAGTTTGACGCTCGATCCCTGCTTGCATATCGCTCCCAATCCTGATTCATTCTTTTGAAACGCTCCAGCAATACTGGATCTTCCTCGAATGAACGAAGTAAAAGCTCATCGGTCGCACAGTAATGC
The DNA here is from genome assembly GCA_020629005.1 of Chitinophagales bacterium. Lineage (GTDB taxonomy): Bacteria > Bacteroidota > Bacteroidia > Chitinophagales > UBA2359 > JAHDDV01. Next base: position 3,339 of record JAHDEE010000117.1, on the reverse strand, counting down.
GACTGCTCACTTTGCGCTACCATCATCAGCGGTAGCAAAATAAAAGATGTTAAGATCAGAAATAATCCTCTCATTTAATTGTTTTTAAAAGGTTATCAATTAAAAAAGGATGTTCTGATTATTAGGTTTCCGGCGGTGAATATACGCCAACTAATTCATACATGCATACATTTTTTCACATTGTCATAATTGCCATACAATTATTGCAAACCAATAACAATGAACTAAAATACTGAATACTAATACTTTATTTGTGTAGTGACTGATACACCTTTTCCAGCTGGATGCTAATCCATACTTGTAAGACAAATTCGACAGCAGCATAAGAAAAGGCACTGCGTGCAATGCTGCTGCAAAATAGCCCTGGGCGAAGTGGTAGGCGGTGGCCAGCTGGCTTAGTGACAGCCAGGCCAATGGTGGCTCAGCATTAAGCTGAGACGCCAGTGGCCCGGCTGGAACAAGCCAGATGGCCGCCGACTACAAGCGGAGCACAGGACCGGTGTGACCGCGTGGGGACAGCATTTCGCTTCTAGAAAAAATCTATTGCCCAGGACTATCTGATGTACTGTATGGTCCGAATCTTGTACCTTCAAGTTTTGATAGCAAGAATCCAAATGCGAATACTGCTCTTCATTCTATATCATGCAAGACTCGACTGGTAGCTCGAGCATCGTCCACACTGAAAGGAGGCAGATCATCAATCGCATAGCGCAGCCATGCTCGATTCATCTTCCCGGTAGGGCCAATCGAGCTGCATTGTCCGCACTGCCTCTTGAAAGCAGATGTTTGTGAACAGCATACGCTAGGGCAAATACTCTTCTTGCCCCAATAGCAAAACATATAGTAAAAGATAGGATGTCGATATCAGAATTGGTCTTCTCATCTAATTGTCGTTTAAGCGTCTCAATTAAAATCAAAGGATGATCTGATTACTGTGTTTCGTGGCGTTAATATACAGCATCTAATCCATAGATGCACAATTTAAACACATTATTATGATCGTTATGCGAAAAATAGATGTAAGGAGCAAGGAGTGAAGTTCCGTAATCCTCCCTATGACCCAAGTCTCCTGATTTCTTCTTCAATTAGCTTCTGTGCCTCCTTGTTAAAGTTCCTTTTAGAAATCCCGATTAGACGATCTACCTTTTTGTAATAGTGGTCATCCCCTTTGATCTTCTCCGTCATCAGTAAATCCCAAACGGCATCAAAGCCCTTTTCCTCTTCAATCTTTCGTATGATCAGGGCCCCGATAAAATCATTGGTATAGACCTTGCGACGCTCATTCACTACTATATGCGATTTGTTTTTGCGATGCTCCAACCAGTCGATATTCTCCCCTACGACAAACTTTTCGGTGAAGAGGGGAAATAGTTCCTCCCAGGTTTTCCCCCACATTCCACCGTAAGCAGTAGCGATGTTGCAGTCCACGATCGAATGGACTTCATCGCGGGAAATGACCAGGCTCAATTTGTCATGCCACAGATCGTGTTTACTATAATCGCTTATGACGGATTCTGTAGAAACATGCATGGCTGCATTCTCACTACTAGTCGAGAAGGTATAGGATCTGCCATTGTAGTCTGACTTATAGGTAACACCAATCAGCTCACTGGGGCTGACTTCATCGTTAGACAGGTAAACGTGCGTGGGTGTTTTGGTGAGCTTCAATTTTTCATCGTAGAACATTTGATCGTTCACGAACTCTTCCGCAGCCTGCTCATCCAGCTCATATGGATACTTGAATGTATAATTTCCATACTGTTTCGTTTTCCAATGCTGGGTTTTCAGCGACAAGGGAGATGTCATCCAATACCTGCCGTTCTCTTTATATGCAATAATTTCAAAAATAGCCCTTAGGGTAGGGGTGTTTTCCTTCAGCCCCATGTAGGCAATCTTGACCGAGTACTTGTCGTCTGCTAAAGAAACTAGCTCTGTTAGGTACGGCTTATAGAAGGAATCATCTTTTCGTTTCTTGTGCTTTTGAATGTCGATGATTTCATCTAGTAGTAGTTGAGCCTTCTCATTTTCGGAGGGCGATATCCAGTGGCTGGCACTGTCGTTTTGAGCACAATATAAAAAGGCATCTATGGCAGATAGTATTGCCTCGGACTCCAGGCTATCTTTTGGCAGCCTTATATGATCATCGATTTGCAGCTTGCTGCTTTGCGCAAAAACTGTAGTGCAAAGGACACAGAAAAGCAAAGTATTGTATAAACACTTCATGACTATGATTTAAACAGTTGATTATTCAAAGACAAAGGGGTGAAGACGTAGCTAATTCATCCTTCGTTTCCAAATATAGAACTAAGCAATTAGTTCCACAACTAAATCAATAGTTTTGATAGCATAAGTTATCCTTTTTAACGTTTGCTAACAATGGCAAGGCAATAGAACCAGTGTTTGTGTTAGCTCAATACTTTCTGCAAATAATAAGTATTGTGCCCTTCTGGATATCCTTCTTCAACAGCTACTATATTGTAACCAAGTTTCTTGTAGAAGTCAGGGGCTTGAAATTCAAAGGTGCTTAAGCGGATTCTCGGTACATTCAATTCGAGCGCCTTCTCTTCCGCTTGTCGCATCAACTCACGTCCAATTCCCTGATGTCTGTAGTCTGCATGGACCGCCAGCCAGTCCACATATAGCCAACCCCATCTGGCTATTGCATATAGCCCACCGATCACTTCTTCTTGCTCATTCTTGACTACAATCTCAACGCAATTCACCTTATTGCGCCCTGTCATTGCGTCCCGATTGTAAGAACGCAGTATGTTGCCTACTGCTTCTCTGTGATCGGCTTTCATTTCGCTCCACTTCTCAGCGATTGTTGATTCATATTTCATAGTGCATGCTAAGTTCGGAAATAGTTTCCGTTCCTATCCGGGTTATTTTGCACCGTCGGTGTCCCGCAGTTGGTTTTCGATGATTGCTAGAGTCAATAAATAGTATCGCCAAAAGGACTGGCCTTGGACCTTGGGGTATTTTGTGTGAAGAAATTTGGGCTTTCAAGCCGCAGAAGACGGACCACGGAGAACAGTGTTTCCACAACATACGGCCTTCATTATCAGCTCCGTAGTCCGCCAATAACGGGCCTTTCGACTCCGCTCAAGGACCGTCATTGGCTACTGCATTAATAGGGGCAAAGTCCTTTTTCTGGCAGGCGAAATAGTTTTTACTCACTCTGGCTCAGGGACCGATTGGCTCTGAAACAGCTTGCGATTGTTGATCAATGATTCCGTACCAAACAAGAAGCAAAGGAATCAATGACACAGAAAAATGAACGCCCCCCGAATGGCAACCAAGGGAACCACGAACCTGCTCCACAATGGAGACTTACAACCA
>JAHDEE010000116.1 GCA_020629005.1 Chitinophagales bacterium | reverse complement strand
TATTTTCTATACTATAACCTGCAGAGCCCTGACAATCATAAGTCGGAGCACTTGGCCCACAAGTCCCATCATCATCAACCGTGATCACAATATTGGAGAGGTCAGGATATACCGTTATATCGAAGTTACCAGCTGCCACATAATCAATCACTGAATCATCGCCGTTCACATCACAGAGATAATAGGCAAACACAGTCTGCATAACAGGATCACAGCTCACCGAAAGATCAGCAGCAATACTTCCCGGGGTGTACAAGTCAGCAGCAGCAGGGGGATTACCCGCTACTGTATAAAATTCGATCCCATCGTTTTCAATTGGCGCAACTGCGGCCTCCACCACTATTGCTGCTTCAACAGCAGCAACATCCATAGTTGCATCATCACCACAGAAATCAAAGGTGCCAGCAGCCGGAGTAGTCACGGCTGGACAAACCGTACAATTGAACCCTGCATTAGCCGTAAAAGTGTTACATGCTGCAGGAGCTGCGGAATTCGTAATCGTGAAAGTCACATTACCTGCGGTCGTTTCCGATGCAAAATCAGGACTCACTCCATTGCCATCATAATCATTACTAACACTGTAATCAGCGCTAGCCTCGCATTCAAAAGCAGTGACAGAAGGACCACATCCGACATCATCAGCTATCGTGATGTCCATCAAGGTCAGATCTGGATAAACCACCACATCAAAGCTTCCTGCCTCAAAGTATTGTAGCACAGAGCCGTCTCCGAACAAATCACAGACCACGTAAGGGTATACCGTATCTGACAGAGGATCACAACCTGCACTAAGATCGGTCGAGATTGCTCCGGGAGTGTAAACATCCGTTGGGGGGTCTGCTTGAGTAAGGTAATATTCGATACCGGTAATGGCGACAGGCGAAACCGGAGCGTCATAGCTAATTTGTCCCTCCACGGCAGTAAGATCCATAGATCCATCGTTATCGCAGAAGTCATAGCTTCCACTAGCAGTGCCAGTTACATCGGGACATTCCGGACAATCGTAGGAAACCGGAATAGTGTAGGTTTCACATGCTGCTCCTACGCCAGAAGCAGTTGTATTTGTAATTGTAAAATTGAAATTCCCTGTTCCACTAATGGCAGAGAAATCGGGACTTGCGCCAAGAGCATCCAGGTCATTTGCAATCGTGAAGCCGGGCACACCGTCACATTCCCAGACTGTGATTTCTGGCCCACAGCCTCCATCATCTATCAGTGTACTGGTCATGGTGCTGATATCTGGATAGACCTCGATGGTAATCGAGCCGGCAGCGATGTAAGAATCATCTGCACCTCCATTAAATCCATCACCAAGCAAATCGCATTCGAGGTAAACGAACACTTCGGTGCTACTTGCGGTGCAGGCATCCGTTGCTGTAAGACTGCCGGCAGTAAACGGATCAGCTGGAGGATCACCGGAGGTGAGGTAAAATCCTTCATTGACAGTAACGTTTCCAGCAGGAGCGGAGTAAACCAGGCCTGTGGCTGCTGCACTGAGATCTGCTGCTTCCGTCGCGCAGAATGTCTGGGTCCCGCTTGCATCCGTTGTAACTGTAGGACATTGCTCACAGTTGTAACTTGCATTGACAACCAGCTCCCCGCATGCTCCAGCTGCCAGAGCGGCAGGAACATTTCCATTGGTGATGGTAAAAGTCATTGGGCCTGAGCTACTGTTGCCAGAAAAATCTGGAGTGGCACCATTTCCATCTTCACTATTAACTATTGTATATCCTGCCTCTGCCGAGCAGTCCCATGCAGAAATGGATGGGCCGCAAGCACCGTCATCATCCAGTGTTACTCCCAGTGGATCGATGGCCGGGTAGATGGTTGCCACATAGGTCCCAACCAGAATGTAGTCTCCTTCATCAACGGAACCGCTGGAATCCAAATCATCACCTACATCATCTCCGTCAATATCACACATAATGGTTGCGTAATAAGTTTGTACGTCAGCATCGCAACCACTTCCATTCGCACTGGTGTAAGAAAGGTTTGCTCCTCCAAAGGCAGCAGTGTAGGCTGCATCACTCCACCAACTTATGTCTGGTTCAGCATTACCATCCACATCAAGTGCATTTCCAGCATCTGTTATTGCTGCAATCAAGTCGGCGTTAGATGGAAGAGAAGGAACAATGGCTGCTCCATCATCGCAAAAATCTTCAGTGTTTTCAGGTTCGCTGGAAGTCGGACAAGTACAGTCAGAGATAGCAATTGTAATCATCGTTGCTGGACCTTCACAGCCAGTAGCAGTAGATTCCGTAATCCAAAAATCATAGGAACCACCCGAAGTTGAATTATCAATTGCGCCGATAGCAGCATCAGCTTGATCTGCAGCACTAAAAGTATCACTGTTAGACAGAATCGGGCTTTGCCCTCCACCTGTGGGGTCTACATTGTACCAGTTGATTTCGTTTCCAGCAACACCGGAGCCTGTTGCCGTGACATCTGATAGGGCCAATCCCGCACAAACATCGTAACCGGCAGCTGTCGGAGCAGGCGGAGTTACAGCAGAAGTAATCTGGGCAGTACCGCTACCACTTCCCGAGCAATTGATATCGCTAACAGACACAATAGTATAGTCTCCCAGCGTAGGACTGGTGAAGACATATGGGTTTAATGAGGTTGTGATTGCTGGTGATTGCGTAACTCCATCAATTGCATATTCAAATGTAAAGTCCTCTGAACCTGTAAATTCAACCTTAATGGTTCCTTCTTCAGAGCCGTCAGGACATATTTCAGAATTGCCGCTAATTGTTGCAGTTGGCGGTGGAAGAACAATCACTTTAATGTCTGCTGTAACACTACCGCAGTCATTAGTTGCGGTTACCGTATAAACTGTTGTCGTACTCAAAGCCGGTGTGGTAAAGGTATCTCCCGAACCACCCCCTGGATCCCAGGATACGGAATTAGCGTTTGTTGTAGTAACCGAAATCGTGGTACTTTCACCCTCGCAGATTTCAGGGTCCCCGACACCATTATCAATAGTCGGCAATGGATCAACATTTACTACCACTTCAACACGTGGGCTAGTACATCCGGATATGTCTTCTTCTACATAGTAGCTGTATGGACCAGGAGCCGCCAATGAACCCGGAGCAAAATTATCTCCGGTTCCAATGGGGACACCCCCAGTAGCGTCAGTGTACCAATTGAGAACACCGACGCCAGTTCCACTGGCACTGATTGTACCCGCAGATTCTTCGCAAATAGATTGGGGACTCGCTGCTGTCGGAGGTGGAATACAACACATTGTCCCTTGCCAGTCAACACCGCTATCCCCAGTACAGCCAACATCCTGCCAATCCCCGACCACACCATCTGCGTAAGTAGTGAGTGTTACAGAAAGATCATCATTTCCAAGACAAGCAGGATTATCTACTGTGGTAAGTGTAAAGCATGCTTGCCAGGAGAGAAATTGCCCTGTCAATGGATCGGCCTGACAGCCCCAATAGGCACATTCAGAGAAGCCTGCATTCCAGGCTCCACCTTGAGACTCACAGGTCGTTTGATTCATTGCCGGATCATAGAAATCTGCGAAGATGTTGAAGAAATCACTGGTCACATAAGGAATTGTAGACCCGTTGTTTGTACTTGTGCAACCACATCCTGGAATCCATACGCTTCCTGCATTTTCGCACTGCGTCTGGGTGACTCCTGGATAACAGCCATTTGGCACACATCCATCCCCCCATCCATCATTGGGAGAGGAGGGAAGGCCACCAACGGAATTGATACTGTAAAACCACCAGCCTTCCCAAGCTATCGAGAAATCATCTGCCGGTGAATTTGTACCACCATGATAAGTTACACTATTGGCTGGATCCCATTGCCAGTAAGAGCCTTGCTCGTTTGATGCAGCTACAGCTGGGTTTTGGGTAGGAGTGATGCTTCCAGGCACCCAGCCACCACCAAACTCAGGAACAATTCCCAAAAGGAAGTTGAGCTCAGAGTGCAAATATTCATCAACATTGAAACAGAACTCCACTACAGTATTGGGCGGATAAAGCCCACCCGGAAAATCCGATGGAGGTGGATTTGGAACAATTGAGGCGTCAATCAGACAAACATCATCCTCGCATAGAAATAGACCAGAATCTCCTCCTGCATCTGCACACACAGGATCTGTCAAAGTAAAGTCGTAGGATTCAAGCGAGTTGATGCCAGAAATGGTAAAACTGCCGCCAGGCGACACTGTTGTTGTGCTAAGTGTACCAGCACCATTGTTTACGATTGTGTAGGGACCACCCGTACCATCCACAGATACCTCAACCGAACCGGAATTAGTTGATACATCACAATCAGTAATCACGGTGAGAGTTGGCAGATCTGAAAAAGTGATTGCGAAGGGCGGACCTGTTACATAGCAGTTATCTCCGTTGTTGTCCCAGTTGATCACTCCATTTGGATTCCCATTGTTGTCACTATCATCAGCTGTAATCGGAACCAACCAGATTGTGCCGCCAGTACCCGTTACTCCAATATCTGTCCAGGCAGTTGGTATTCCACCAGTATTCGTAGCATATGCCCCAGCATTAACCGCAGAAAAACTTTCACCAGTCCACAGAATACCAGAATAACAAGCATCTGCAGCCGGATCTGCACCGGCAGGAGGAGCGCAGTTGTATACTGCATACATTAGCTCGGATTCTTCCCCGGCAGTGGGAGGTGGTAAGACGTAGTCTCCATTGCTCGTAATGTCTGCTGAATCTCCGTTGCACAGCACCTGATCGGTTGCACCAGTAAAGGTTCCGACATCAGCAGCACAAGGAGGTACAACGATCAAGCAGTCACCTGTCGAAAATCCAATTGAGGCAGAAATAAAGTCTCCAGAAGTTGAAAAGCTGTTATCGTTCACGGATACTACCCAGCTACCATTTGGATCTTCCCCATTAAATGCGGCAAAGCTTCCATCGGGAATCCATTCTCCTGTATCTCCACCGTTGTATCCGCTGATCGGTCCATTTGCTCCTGACATAGAAAAACACACCTCCACATTTCCAGCCACATTACCATAGTCGTCATCGCCAAAGCCATTTTGATCACTAAGAAAAATCGTGGTTCCTGAGGGTGAAGTCAACGTGATTTCCAGGTCGCCGATAAAGTTGTGATCAATCAAGACACAAACTTGCACCAGGTCGGTTCCACCACCAATGGTGCCTGTTGAGTTGCTGTTGTTGAGTAATGCCACTGCAGGCGGTGTACTTCCAAACAAGCCATCATCTTCAATGGGCTGATTGACTGGTCCTCCACAGTCGATAGGAACCGGAGGAAAAACGTTATCATAATTCGGACCGCTGGTAAATCCATCCGGGCAACCACCATCTTCCTGACCGCCTCCACTCCATTCTGTGGGATAAGCATCTACAGTAATCGTAAACTGCTGACTCTCCGTCAGGTCTCCGTCTCCTGGAATCACCCAACCAATTGAAGTGTCATTGGGATCTCCAAATGTCACTGTATTACCGGCGATTGATGAAGTGATTGTAGTGCCATTTCCACTTGTAAGCGAAGTAGGACTAACAGCCGTTATGTTTGCACCGGTAACGGAGTAATAGAATCCATGAGTCGGACCTAGTGTTCCTCCCGTCCAGTCCGAACCGGCGGCATTGCCAGTTACCAGAATATCATACGTACCATTTCCGTTGTCGGTGACATTGTCAACCGTGAAGCCCGAGCCATCACAGGCCAGGGCAAAAACAGCCGGAGTAATAATTAATGCTAGGTGGGCAACAAGACTACGTAATAGTTGCTTCATTTTCAGATAGATTTTCAGAACATTTCCTCCCGGTTAAGGGTAGGTCCTGCGAGTGTTATGATCTGGTGCCGAATCCATCTGCCACGGCTCAGCTTATCTTCGGGCTGTGCACCCCGTGATTCTCTGTTTCACAGATGAGTTGTATAAGAGTCTGCTCAGCACTCGACTGTGCTCATGTGCAGAAAGCAATTACCGGCACCTTTTGAGCTAAAAAATACGGATTTCATGCGGAGATACAGATGAAAATGTTCAGGAATGTCAGAATGAACAGTCTGCTTGTTTGCGAGTTTACCCAAGTATGCCTTTTTAGCGCTTGGCAGACAGCTATTTGCAGCAAAAGTGGGTCGTATCGCATAATTGTAAGCCCTGCTCAAAATAATATCGGCAGCAATTGAAAAGGCAATTTCCCATCTCAGATTGCCTAAAGCGCGGAGCAGTAAAGAACCAACAACCCAAGGCTTTGGAGAATTGTGCTAAAATTTGGGCTTCAAAGCCTAAATTTCTTCACGCAAATACCCCAAGGCCAGTCCTCTTGTCGATGATGTTTGTTGACTCCACCAATCATAAAGAACTAGCCACGGAAGACCAATGGTGCAAAATAGCCCTGATTGAAGCAGAAATGCAGCCTGTATCCAGACGACTGAGTGTGCCAGTGGTGATGGCTCCGACCTTAGGAGGAGACGGCAGCACTGGATACACGAAGCGACTGGATACAGGTTGCATTGGAGCGGAAAGCAGGGAGCCCATTTGCGCGATGGACTAAGTTTCGCTCCAAATCTAAACTCCCAAATTGCAACCATTCCCATTTGCAGGTCAATTCAACTGCTGCTACAACTTTTGCTAATCCCAGGGCTGACATACGAACATCCATATGACATAGCTTGAATAGTACAACCGAAAATGCTTAGCTTTGTAGAGACTCATCAACTTTGGTTATCAATCAGAAAATTTTATATATCACACCGCCGTTTACGCAGTTGAACACACCTTATCCTGCAACTGCATATCTGAAAGGCTACACCAATACCTTGGGCGTGGAGTCTTATCAGGCTGATCTGGGTATTGAAGTTATACTTGCCTTGTTTTGCAAATCCGGACTTCAAAACATGTTCCGGCGGCTGGAAGAATCTGACGTGGAGCTTAGCGACAATACATGGGAAATATATCAGTTGCGTCAAAATTATCTACGTACTATAGATCCGGTGATTGCTTTTTTACAGCATCGTGACCCCACGCTGGCTCATCAGATTTGTGCCGGCGGTTACCTGCCAGAAGCAGGTCGATTTGAACAGATGGCTGATCTGGAATTTGCCTTTGGAGAGATGGGTATCACAGAGCGGGCGCGACATTTGGCCACCCTGTACCTGGAGGATTTGAGCGATCTGATCAAAGAGGCCATCGATCCGCATTTTGGCTTTAGTCGCTATGCCGAGCGGCTCTCTGTTTCGGCCAGTGATTTTGGACCGCTTGATCAGGTGTTGCAGGACCCGGATAGCCTTGTTTCGGAGATGCTTGTATCCCTTTTACAAGAAAAGATCGAAGCCAGTAAAGCCACCGTAGTATGCCTCACCGTGCCCTTTCCCGGCAATCTGTTTGGGGCACTGAAATGTGGCCAGTATATCAAGAGCGAGTATCCATATATCAGTGTTATTCTGGGTGGTGGATATGCCAATACTGAGCTGAGATCGCTCGCTGATGAACGCCTGTTTTCCTATGTAGATTTTGTATGCCTGGATGATGGGGAGGCACCATTGCGATTGCTTTTGGAACATCTGGAAGGAGAGCGTGAGGCCAGTGAACTGAAGCGAGTATTCCGCCTTCACGGCGAGGTGGTACAATATTGCAATGCCGCCAAAGAACTGGACGTGGCCCAGCGCGAAACGGGCACTCCCGATTACAGTGATTTGTTGCTGGATCGGTATTTGTCGGTCATTGAAGTCGTGAATCCCATGCATAGGCTTTGGAGTGATGGGCGATGGAATAAGTTGACCCTGGCTCATGGTTGCTATTGGGGTAAATGCGCCTTTTGTGATGTTAATCTGGATTATATAGGTCGCTATGAGCCGATAAGTGCCGCTATGCTCTGTGACAGAATTGAGGAGATTATAGAGCAGACCGGACAGAGAGGATTTCACTTTGTGGATGAGGCTGCGCCTCCGGCTTTGATGCGTGATCTGGCATTGGAGATTGTGCGCCGCGGCATCACGATTACCTGGTGGACCAATATTCGATTTGAGAAAAGCTTTAGCCGTGATCTTTGCAGAATCCTGAAGCAGTCGGGTTGTATTGCAGTTTCGGGTGGGCTGGAAGTAGCATCAGACAGGTTGTTGGCACTAATGCAGAAGGGCGTGACGGTCTCGCAGGTTGCGGAGGTTTGTCATCACTTTATGTGCAGCAATATTATGGTGCATGCCTATCTGATGTACGGTTTTCCAACACAGACAGAACAAGAGACGGTGGATTCTTTGGAAATGGTCCGGCAATTATTTGCTGCCGAGCTGCTGCAGTCGGGCTTTTGGCATTTGTTTGCCATGACAGCACATAGTCCGGTAGGTGTAGACCCTGCTGCTTACAATGTCATAAAAATCGGTCCTGCACAAGGAGCATTTGCGAATAATGATTTGATTCATGAAGATCCGGAAGGTGCAGAGCATGAGAAATTTTCATTTGGCCTACGCAAATCCCTCTTCAACTTTATGAACGGCCAGTATCTGGATGCCCATCTTCAGGATTGGTTTGATTTCGAAGTTCCGGAGACAAGTGTTGAGCCGGATTTCATTGCCAATGTGTTGGATGATTGCTACTTTGCTCCCGATACTTTTAGCGATCATGCCCGTGTGGTTTGGCAGGGGCACAGCTATACGGTCGAAGAAATTACGGGCCAAAATCGACTGGTGAACCTTGTATTCAATTTTTATCATCAAAGCGAAATCGCAGACTTGACTGTTGATTTACATTGCGGCGACTGGATGATCAAGATCATGGAAGAGAGCTCTGTTTATAATGGTCAAAAATTTACATTTGCACAGTTAAGACGGAGCTTCGAAGAGGCGGAGATCGCGGAGTGGGAGGATTTTGCAGGTTCTGAACTATGGGAGAACTGGCAGCAGCTGGGTTTGTTAATACTATAGGAGCAGATGGGTTCGAAAATGATTTTGCCTGGCATGAGTTATCAGGCAACCATGCCGGCTCGCCATGAAGCCCAATAAACCTTACGGAAGATGACAGAGCAACAAGAAAAATTCATGCAGCGGGCCATTGAGCTCGCTCAAAAAGGAATGGACAATAACGATGGCGGCCCGTTTGGAGCAGTGATCGTGAAAGATGGCAAGATCATAGCCGAGGGAAATAACAAAGTAACCTCGACAAATGATCCAACCGCACATGCAGAGGTGGTAGCTATTAGAAACGCCTGCAAGGAGTTGGGCAGTTTTCAGTTGGAAGGCTGCGAGTTGTATACCAGTTGCGAACCTTGTCCGATGTGTCTTGGTGCCATTTATTGGGCCCGCCCAAACACGATTTACTACGGATGCAGCCGGGAAGACGCCGCAGATGTGGGCTTCGATGATCAGTTTATTTATGACGAGATCGGCCGCGATATGAGCGAGCGCGGCATTCCGATCAGCCAATCGATGCGGGAGCAGGCGCTTGAGGTTTTCAAGAATTGGAAAATTAAGGAAGACAAGGCAGAATACTAATCGGCGCACTACTTCCCGCACATAATCCTCTGACAATAAGGAAAGTAATAAGATAAATTGGAGCGCGGCGGTATCCCATCCAGCGATGGCTTGCCTGCTGTCCGTTCCAATACAGGGCCCATGCAGTCGCTTCGTGTATCCGGTGCATCGGTCTGCTCCTTTGGTCGCAGCCCCCTGCACCGGCACACTCAGTCGCCTGCCTGCACCCTGTATTTCCTCTTCCATCAGGGCTATTTTGCACCGACAGTGTCTCTAGCTGCATAGACAAAGCGCAGGTAGTTTTTACTTCAAACGAAAAGCACAATTACGACCATTTATCTCTTTCGTGGCCTTTGTTAGACATTGAGTGTATGAATGGCACTAAAATTGTGACCCAGGTCTATACATATTGGTGTAGGGCAAGGCTTTAAAAATATTGGATTGTGCTATCTTTAGACTGAAATTATGGCTTAATTTGTAGCCAGTGTTAGTGGTACATACTGCACTGGTTCCTTAGCTACAGCCTCCAATACCCCACTATTAAACTTTTTGGCAATGAATTCTACTCGGAACATACTGTTACTCCTTGTATTCATCTTGTTTTCCGCAGTGAGTCCTGCTCAAACCAAGGAGAGCACAGCACTTGATAGCGGTACTATCAAGCAACAGTTTGACTACATCATCAACGAGTCAAACAGCTACAAGGAATACAAGGTAATCGAAAAGCCAAAGCTGCAGAAACTTAAAGCCAATGTTTCCGATTCCCTGAAACAGGTGCAGCAACAACTGGTTGAAACGAAAGACAGGGTGAAGAGTCAGAACGAAGAAGTTGCGGCCTTACAGGCAGATCTTGATGAGACTAACAACAATCTGACGGAGGTCGTTAATCAGCGTGATAGTATTGAGTTCTTCGGCAAGCAAATGGACAAGGCGACTTACAAGACCATCATGTGGTCGATAATCGGTGGCTTGTTGGCATTGCTGCTATTTTTCATTTTCAGTTTCTGGCGTAGCAATGCTGTGACCAAAGAAACCAAAGAAGCACTGCAGCGAACACAGGAAGAGTTTGATGGTTACAAAAAGCGAACCCTAACCAAGGAACAGCAGATCATGAGACGTCTGCAGGATGAGATCAACAAAAACCTACCGTAGAATGGTTTTGGGTTTTTGGATTTTGGTTTTTCGATCAGGGTTTAGCTACTTATGACAAAGAGCCAGTAACCAAGAACGTAATCCTAACAATACATTTCCGCCATCTCCTGAGTGATCGGAATGAAGGCGTCAGGTGAAGGAAGGGAACAGGTATCGATCGTTGTGTCATGCAGGTATATCAGATTGATCTGCTCCCAGGACGAACGCTCCCAGGTCCACAAATAATATTGACCTAGATTTTGTTCTGCCAAATGGTTGTTTAAAGCTACGATAAAGGAGATATCGATTTGATTGGATAGCGTGCGGGAAGCAAACTGCTGTTCATTTACCGCGAAGCTAAGGATGTCGTATTGATCGTCTTGAGCTTTTAGCTCGATGGCTCCATATTTGATTTCACTGTTGCTGGTACGAGCTAATTCTTCCAGTATACACTGATAGTCTCCAGACTCCCGTGGTACCACAGGAGCGACCAAATCATCGAAAAGCCAGAAGATGTCCTGTGCGCTGACAAACTTGTACTCTGGAGCAATAGACTTTATGTAGCTAATGAATTGCTCATCATAGCGATCCAGAAGACCTCCTTTTTCAAGATTTTCGATATACAACAAAACTTCCTTTTCCGAAATGGACCAGACATCTGATTCTGAGGCAGTGAGTTGTCCAATCAGCGGACTTTCGAAACCCACGGGTTCCTTTACGACCGTTGCATACTGCATTGGAATACGAGCCGAAATATTGTCGACTGGAACGCGATCAGTCACAAGTCTTAGGCGATTCTGCTCTCCGAGTTCAAAAAGCACCTTATTATATAGCTGTACCAGCAGTCGGTACCTATCTCCTCTTTGTCGTTGATCGCTAGCAGCTGAATCCCCAGTTTCAAAATTTGGAAAACGAAGCGCGTAACATTTGTCGTTTACCGTGATGCTGCAACGCAAATCCCTGGTTCTGGTATTGTAAGTACTTCGCCCATTGTCTACCATTTCGACAATCCAGTCTGAATACTTGTGCTGCTGAGGGAGCAAGCAGCTAATCGACTTAAGGAAGTCCGCATAATTTTGCAGCTCATCCTTTGCACACAGCTTTGAAAAGTCCACCATCTTATGCTCCTCATAATAGTGGCTGATATCGTAAGCATCATTTGCCAGGTCGAGTTCGGGTTCTTCTTCCAACACGCCTTGCTGCACCATGCTTTCAAAGTCAATTGAAGATAAGCTTAGCTCATTGAGGTGGTATTGATGTGCAAGGTTGTACAAGTTAGACAGGTGAAATATTCTTCCATCCTTCGCCAACCTGCCGATTTTTTCAAGGCTAAGTGCCGAGATACTTTTGCTCTCTTTCAGCAGGCTCAGATGTGAATTTATATCTTTTGCTACTTGCTTCAAAGTGGCCTCAGGCACATCACCCTGCATCTCCGAGAGTGCTGAATACTGGCTAAGCGCAATGCCTGAGAAGTACTCCTGGCTATACTTTCGCATCAGCGATTCAGGAACCAACTCCTGCTTCAAGGCGATAAAGTATTCGTAGGAGTCGTGTCTCTTTTCCATCAGTTTATGTGCCTGCTCAGGAGACAAAAGCCCAGCATCTTCGTAACATTTCAGATCTACATCCTCCAACTGTTCAAGGGGCAAGCTGGCAGGCTGTGCTCTTTTGCCTGTTTCAGACTTTGCCTCAATCCTGGCTTCTGGCTCATCGGCCTTTAGGCCAGAGGCAGAGGACTCAGGCTCTTCAGTAGCCTTTACGGCTACCTTGTCTCCGAGAACAGGGGCGCTTGCACTTCCATTTAGTCCATTTCTGGGAATAGATTGTTTCATAGCCGGTGGCACCTCCGCCTTAACAGGATTTGTGGTGGAGACGGCCTCCTGCATTTGCAGTTCTTTTTCTGAGTTGACATTTTGAGCCCTTGATCGGCTTTGCTTGACAGCCAATCGATAGGACAAGAAGAGCCCTATTGCAAAAATCAAAAAGAGAGCTAAAAGAATAAACTTTAACATGCCAGGCGAAAGAGAAAATTTGAGATTAGGCTATCAACAGGGTGGATACTTACTAGTGACGCATTGGATTAAAGACTGCAAACTATCACTTTTCTGCGAAAGCTAAGAAATTGCAGCCAGTTTTTATCAAAATGTAACTCAAGAGTAAGTTGCACTCGGCGATGCCCAATGCATACATAGATCATGCCTATTTGCTGCTCCTGGCATAGTTTACCAGACCATAACATTCTATAATCGCAAGAATGTCGTTGTGATCCTTGCCTGATCTGCTACAAATGTGCAAGTGCCCAACAAGCATTACTTTTATGATCCCAATGAACTCAATGTACTATGCGCTACTTCGTTCATCTATCGTATAAGGGTACCAGATACCGCGGCTGGCAACGTCAATTGCGGGTACGCACGGTACAAGAATGCAT
Organism: Chitinophagales bacterium; assembly: GCA_020629005.1. Classification (GTDB taxonomy): domain Bacteria; phylum Bacteroidota; class Bacteroidia; order Chitinophagales; family UBA2359; genus JAHDDV01. The sequence continues at coordinate 5,849 of JAHDEE010000116.1, read as the reverse complement.
CGAAGATTGCTTTTCAAGAATGTTAAAGACCAGGGTTTCCTGCTTTGGATGCGGAAGGACAGATGCTGAAGTGCATGCAAGCCAGTATGTATTGCACTTCAATGGTCCAGATGAGTTTGATTATGATCCAATATCACGCCTCAATTTGATGTTACCTGCCGACATTTCCGTATATGATATGGTACCTGTGCGTAATCACAGGAATGCCCGATTTGACGCCATACAACGGAAATACGAATATTACATACATGGGTACAAGCATCCGACAATACACGATATCAGCAGCTATTATCCATATGATGAGTTGGATTTAGGAGCGATGCGCGAAGCCATGTTGCTGCTAAGCGAGCATCGGGATTACTATAACTTCTGCAAGAGTCCAGACAAGCACAAGCACACTTATTGTTGCATTTCTGACTGTTCCCTCGAAAGCAGCAATGATGGCCGGCACTTGCGGATCACTATCAGTGCAGATCGCTTCTTGCGTAGTATGGTACGCAAGTTGGTGTACAGTCTGATTCAGATCGGTCGCGGAAAGACCACAGTCTCTCAATTCCGGGGATATTTGCAGTCTCCAGACAAAGCTTTGATCATACCCCTTGCTCATCCGCAGGGACTATACCTGAGCAAAATCACCTATCCTTATCTGGAATTCCAGCAACGATGCCCGGCTGGAGGGCTAGGCCAGTTTTTTGCAGGAAACTAAATGATTGAGCTAATGCTCCGCAAACGAAGTCCACAACACCTTTAAGGGCTTCTATTTCTGTCATCCTTCGTTGCTCGTCAGTCACGTAGCTAAGGCTATGCTCCATCCTCGCGCCTAGGCTGACAAAAAGATAAGCTCCTTAAAGGTGTCACATACTTTGTTTACGCAGCACAAGTGCCCAGGGACTAGAGCACTCTTGCACTGAATGTATCTCCTTGATTTATGTCTCCCGTTTGCAATCCCTTTCGGAACCAGCGCACTCTTTGCTCTGAGGTACCGTGGGTAAAAGAGTCCGGAACCACATAGCCTTGTGCCTGCTTTTGAATATTGTCATCGCCAATCGCATGTGCAGCATTCAGGGCCTCTTCTATGTCTCCATCTTCCAGAATATTTTTCATCTTATGGGCATAGTGGGCCCATACTCCAGCAAGAAAGTCTGCCTGAAGTTCAAGTTTCACACTTTGTTCATTGTACTCCGTTTTGCTTATCCTGCCACGCATCCTATGAACCTGGTCGGTGATTCCCAGTAGATTTTGTACATGGTGGGCCACTTCGTGGGCTACTACATATGCCATAGCAAAATCGCCTCCGGCTTTAAAGCGCTGCTTTAGCTGCTGATAAAAACTGAGGTCAATGTAGAGTTTCATATCTGCCGGACAGTAAAATGGACCGGTTGCAGCACTCCCATATCCGCATGCAGATTCTACTTTTTCCGAAAACAGCACCAGGACTGGCTCCCTGTATTGTCTACCAATTTGTTCTCGGAATATCTTATGCCATACGTCTTCAGTATCTTTAAGTGTTACCGTCACCAGCTCTGCAAGAGCCTGCTCTTCGGCACTTACGTTCAGTTGTCCGCCGCCCTGGCCTGAGGAGGCCTGGCTCTGAGCTGCATTTTGGGTGATCATGGAGATGTATCGACCAGGGTTGTCTGAAAAGATCATGGCCAGTACAATCAGTATGATCGTCCCAATTCCAAATCCGGCGGCAGCTTTCCTTCCCCCACTGCCACGTCGGTCCTCCACATTTTTGCTCCTTTCACGACCTTGATAACGCATAATTCTTTGTTTTGCTGAGTTAGTATCGTTTGGACAGACTCCTGCCAGGCTAGCAGGCAATTGCCAATGTCGTACAAAATAATAAAGTTTTTTGGGGCAATCGGTTCGCTAATCTTGAATAAAGAGGAATGCTTGAGTTCGCCGTGTGCGCTGGCAAGCTGATTGGGCACAATTCCGATTGCGATCAGATGAGATGCGGGGCAAAATAACAGAAGATTTGCAATAGAATATTGGAAATAATGCCTGCCAGTACATCATCCATCATGACTCCTGTGCCACGTGGCAATTTTTCCATTTTCGAAATTGGCCAGGGTTTGCTTATATCAAAGAGTCGAAAAAGCACAAATCCTGCAACAAAGACGAGAGGACTGAAGGGTAGAAACAGGAGGGCAATCCATTGACCTACAAACTCGTCCGCTACCACTTTTGATGGATCATGGCCCCAAATTTCCTCTACCTCGTTACTAGCCCATACGCCAACAAAGTATAACAGCACCGTCAAAGCCAACATGAGCAGATGAAATCCTATGCCGATCTGTCCAAAAGCAAAATAAAGACCGATCCAGCATAGGAGTCCGACCAGGGAGCCCACAGTACCGGGCCCCACAGGAAAGTAGCCAGCTCCGCAAACGGAGGCAATGGCAACTGCCGCTTTCTTACTGTTCATAGTAATCAAGCCCCAAATGGGTGATTAGTTGCTCTCCGCCGAGGTGGCGAAGGGTATTCTTCAGTTTTTCAAACTGCTTGAAGATATCGTGCTGTGGATATAGTCCCTCTGCAATTTGCGGCGATTTCCAATAAAAGGATAACCATTCCTGTATGCCAGAGAGACCTGCTCTGGAAGCAAGGTCCAAAAATATGGCCAGGTCAAGCACAATCGGCGCAGCTAGAATCGAATCACGACAGAGGAAATCGATCTTAATCTGCATTGGATAATTCAACCAACCGAAGATGTCGATATTGTCCCAGCCTTCCTTGTTGTCTCCATGAGGAGGATAGTAATTGATTCTTACCTTATGGTAGAGATCCTTGTATAGGTCGGGATGTTTTTCTGGTTCCAGAATCTGTTCCAGCACCCCAAGTTTGGACACTTCTTTAGACTTGAAGTTATCAGGATCGTCCAGTACTTCACCATCACGATTACCCAGAATATTGGTAGAAAACCAGCCACTGATGCCCAGGGATCTGGCCTTCAGACCTGGCGCAAGAATCGTTTTCATCAAGGTTTGCCCAGTCTTGAAATCTTTACCGGCAATTGGGGTATTGTGCTGCTTAGCAAGTTCAACAAGTGCGGCAGTATCACAGGAGAGGTTTGGGGCACCGTTGGCATACGGAATGCCCATCTTGATGGCTGCGTAAGCATAAATCATACTTGGAGGAATATCCACATGATTTTCTCGCAGTCCTTGCTCCAGTTTCTCAACCGAGCTATGCACCTCAGATTCGCGAATGTATATTTCGGTGGATCCACACCAAACCATCACGATCCGCTCACAATCGTTCGCTTCTTTGAATTGGCGAATATCTTCCATGACGGCCTCCGCCAGCTCCATTTTGGTGGCTGCTGTTTTGACGTGCTTTCCATCCAGCTTCTTCACGTAGTGCTTATCAAAAACAGCAGACATTGGTTTGATGGCAGACAACTCATCTTTGAGCTGATCGAGCAGCTTGCTGTCCAATACATTAGCATTTACTGCTGCATCGTATACGCTGTCTTCATAGATATCCCAGCCGCCAAAAACTACGTCATCGAGATTGGCCAGGGAGATAAAGTCCTTGACTAGCGGATTGCGGTTTTCTGTTCTTTTTCCGAGGCGAATAGTTCCCATTTGCGAATAAGAGCCAATGGGTTTGCCGATTCCTTTTCGAATTGCGATTGTTCCGGCGATGAACGTGGTGGCAACAGCTCCCAGTCCCGGAGTCAGGATTCCAAGCCTGCCTTTAGCAGGCTTTACACTTACTTCAGTAGTCATTTATTTGAAAGATAAGGTGGTTGTAAAATAACCCATATTAGTGGGTTGCAGAAAGCTCACTACTCAACTCACGCTCTTGAATCTCTTTGGTTTCGAGCTCAGACTGCCCATGTCGTAGTCGGTTGAGTGCGGTAGCGTTTGTCCAGACAGCCAAAACTGTCAGGGGAAAGGTAAAAATGAAAATGGACTCGAAAGGTGGGAATGGCAATGCCTCCAAACCGGCCTTGTAATCAAGACCATAAAAGCAGCTAAACACGCCACAGGCAATGAGCGATAGACTGATGATAAGGATGCGCTCAGGTCTTTGCATGATTCCGACGCTACAGTTTGCTCCAAGGCCTTCCGCTCTTGCTCTTGTGTAGCTCACCATGATTGAACCGATCATGGCAACAAAAGCGATGAGCGAACTCATAAAATAGTCGTGGGCAACCAGATAATAGCAGATACCCAGAAACATAACCAGCTCACTATAGCGATCCAGCACTGAATCAAACAGTGCCCCAAAGCTGCTGGACATGTTGCCTTCGCGTGCTAATCGTCCATCCATCATATCAAAAAGTCCAGCAAATAGAATGGTTGCTCCAGCCCAGGCCAGGTAGGTATGATCGGAACGATCTCCAAACTCAGCGCCATAGATGAAGATTCCCGCCGCAGCCACATTTACCAATAGCCCAAACACAGTTACCATGTTGGGAGTAACTCCCAAACGAATGAGCAGGTCTATAATAGGTTGGATAATGGCATAGACAAGCTTTTGGCCTTGCAGTTTCCACATAAAAGTATTATTAGGTAGATTTAGGTGCAGTCCTAAAGAATTTTTAGTTACGACGGCACGAAGATAAACATTGTAGCTTTTCCCGTGGCATATTCGTCAACGATTCGTGCAGAATTGTGCCTGAGTCATACGAGGCAAGCACTAAATTGACGTACTTTAACACTTCTCCCCCTACTTTGCCAGTAGAAAAATAAACCAGAACAGAATGAAGATGCGATTGAATATCAATTACTCACTTTACCTGCTAGCCCTTTTGTTGGTGAGTATTAGCGCCTATGGCCAATCGAAGGGCGATGGGATTAGTACAATTGAAATTCCTGTGGGTGAGCTTATTTTCCAAGCAATGGTATCAGGCAATAAGAGCAATGAACCGGCTGTAATTTTTTTGCATGGCTTTCCCGAAACTGCCTATATGTGGAAGGAGACTATCCGGGCTGTAGAAAAGGCTGGTTACTATTGCCTTGCGCCTGACCAAAGGGGCTATTCAGCTACTGCGCGGCCTAAAAAGAAGTCGGAGTATCGGCTTGAAAAACTCGCTCAGGATGTAATCGACATGGCAGATGCGCAGGGGCTCGAAAAATTTCACCTGGTGGGACATGATTGGGGTTCAGCCGTTGGTTGGGCGCTTGCAGCCACCTATCCCGAAAGAATTTTAAGCTGGACGGCGATGTCGGTGCCTCATATTAGGGCGTTTGGACAGGCAATTCAGACGGACAAAGATCAGGCAAAAAAGAGTGCCTACATCAACGCTTTCCAAAGACGAGGCATAGCTGAATGGATATTGAAACGAAAGAAGCTCAAATTGCTTCGAGAGCAGCTATGGAACACCAGCCCACCTGACCAACTGGATAACTATGTACAAATATTCCAACAAAAGGGAGCGATTAAGGCTGCTTTAAATTGGTATCGGGCCAATTACAAGGAAATGAAAAAGGACTACAGGCTCATCCCTATTGAGGACATTCATGTGCCAACACTGCTGATCTGGGGCAAAAATGACGAAGCCATCAACAGAACGAGTGTTGATCTGACGGAAGCTTATATGAAAGGTGACTATCAGTTGGAGGTGCTGGATGCCGGACATTGGCTGACCCAAGAGGCTGGTCCGCGGGTTATTGAATTGATTATCTCTCATCTGGAAAAGTATTAGGACTTTGATTAGTAGTGGAGTAGGCCCTTGTTGCCCATTTTTTGGTAGTCTACGGAGCTGGCGATGAAAGTCTTGTGCAATAACAATATTGTTCTTCGTGGTCTGTCTTCAACGGGCGCTTCGACTACGCTCCAGAGTGAGTAAAAACCATTTCGCTTGCCTGAAAAAGGACTTTGCTCACAGTAAT
>JAHDEE010000425.1 GCA_020629005.1 Chitinophagales bacterium | reverse complement strand
CAGAGGTAATCAAGCAGGTGCAAGAGGTAGCCACAGCCGGAATCTCCGGAATGCAAAAGGCAGCTAATACGGTACAGCAAGTGCAAAACATTGGAAATCAAGCACAGCAATTGATGTCGGCTTTGCAGGGTGTAGCAGCTACACCGGCTATTGCAGTCACTGAACAGCAGTCAAACAGCTCCAGCAATACCGCTGATCCAGCAGAAGCCATTCAAAGTGTTGCCAAGGCAGCCAGCGATGTTATGTCATTATTCGGAAGCTTGAAGTAGCCTGCACCTCGGATGGCATTAGGAATTGGGGGAATTGGTGAATTGGCCTATTCGCGGCCCATTCTCCCACAAAATCGGCTAATAATTGTCTTTGCGGCTCTTAGTTAGACAGCGCTTCAATTTCAATTGCTAAGGTGATGGAACTTTCTTACCTTTGATGTTCTTAAAGATGATAGCGATATCATTAGGTCCTATAGCTCAGTTGGTTAGAGCACCTGACTCATAATCAGGGGGTCCATGGTTCGAGCCCATGTGGGACCACTTTGAAGCCCCGCAAGTAACTGGTTGTCAGTTGTTTGTGGGGTTTTTGGGTTTTGAATAGAGGACGGTTTGGGGGACGGTTTTTAGTGCCTATTGACGTTCTAAGTCAGTTTCAGAAACTTGTAATACTATTCAATGTCCATTTGTCATTTCCTCTCAGAAGAGCATACCGATCGTTGATTGGATAGCGACCAGCTGCAATATTAGGTGGCAGAAGCTGGTCCACGACAACAATCTTTTCCATTAACACGTCAGGAATCTCTCCCTGCTGCCAAGGGCCTGATGTGACAAATACCTTTTGTAAATTAGGCAACTCTAAGAGAAAGGTAATGTCCAGCAGCGGAATTTCGATTAAGGACAGAATTTCTAAGTGCCTGAAGACGGAATAGTCGTCTGATTCGTCCAATGGTTGGGAATAACCTAAATCCAGCACTTGTAGATATGTGCATGCAGCCAGTGGGGCAATGGACCGGATGAAAGTATCTGCTAGGCCGAGAAACTTTAGCGTCGGACCTATACGTTCAATGATATGATAAAGTTCTAAGGTCGCGAATGAACAATTGAAGTGCCTTAGTTCAGTAAATCCGCCTGTTCCATAAGTGATTTCATTACAAATACTGCCTGTCAGATCAATATATCTCAGTCGTTGAGGGAAATCGAATCTCAGTGACTCCACTGTGGAATCTCTAAGGGCTAGTAATACGGCGTTGGGAACTTTCGAGAAATCAAATGCCGAAAGATTAGACTCCAGAATCGTAACGGATTCTGTTTTTGTTAGTTCAAAGTTGGAACCATTGATAACTTTTCGCGGGCCCGAGACATGTACGTCGTATGTTACTACATAAGAATTCATGCCCAGTCCTAGATAGCACTTTTTTACATTCTCTATCCACGAAGGCCGAAATACGTTTTGCATTTCGGAAATGATCTTTTCGGAGAAAGTTAGGCCATGACCAGCTACCGTTTGAAGTTGTGCTACATTACATAGAGCTCGTTTCGCACAGTAAAACTCAAATATTGATTTATGCGAAAATTTCCAATTCTGATCCAAGTCCGTGTTAAGCAGAGATTTCCCAGTTATCTTCCAAGGAGTTAAGTCAATTCCAGTCTCTTTTGCGATAGCATCAGCTTCTTCAGAACTCATAGTCAAAGGCCCGCCTGCTTTCAGCTTGAGGAGCAAGAATCTTGCAGACGCTTCCGAGAATGTACTCAAGTCCCTCCTAAATCGTTTCTTTTCTTCAACTGTGTGATAATTCTCTTGTTTTTCTGCCTCTCTATCAAGCCAGCCTTCTATCAACGCTTTGTAGACCGAGTAAGTATTGAGCACTTTTGAGTCAATGTTCAATAATAAATCGATGTTGCTTAGAAGCATTGGTCTGACCATTAGAAGTGAAGACGTTTGCAAAACCTTCATCCCCTTATTGATTCTATCCCACCGAAGATAGTAGAACTTACGACGAATGTAACTCTTACATTCATCAATAGTAAAAGGAGACAAGTAATGCTTTTGAAACTTGATAATCCTATTATCGAGAGAAGGCACTTTCAGCTCATAGATACGTGAGTCACAGTCAGGAAAGAACTGAGTTCTGCAAGTCAATAACACAAATCTGAATTGATCAACAAGATCTGCTACTTCTTGCATTCGTACCTCATAATGTACACTTGCCTTTGGGTCCTCATCCAGAGAATCTAGTAGCAAAATCGTCTTGTTCTTCCTTTCAGGAGTCCAACCCTCGAAAGTCTCTTTCTTCAGATTGGAAACGGTCAATAACTTGATGTCAAATCGAGTTCCACGCCAAATATCCAAATATCGAAGGTACAAGTTGAGAAGGAAAGTTGTTTTACCCATCCCGCTTCCACCTAAGATCAAATACCGGTATTTGCCTGAAAACTCTTTACGTTTATCCACATTCTTAAAAGCGTTAAGAAAATGGTGTATCGCGTGAAGTCTTCGATCTGCCTGCAAAACTGCCTCGGCAGGCTCATCTAACGCCGACGGTGGATTGGCCTGAATGGTAGTTTGAATAAAAAGGTCGTCACTCCCTTCAACCTTATACTCTGGGAAATCGGGATAACAATCCAACATAAGTTTTCTCTCTCTACGTTTTTCGAGATAGTCTACCATTTTGCCTAAAAATACCGTACTGACCATAACACAAGCAAACAATATTGCTCCACAATTCTCTGATTCTCCACACAAGAAGGAAACGAAATCTTTTCTTGTCGCAGCTGCAATTTGAGAGCAAAACGCCAAAGCGATTCCAACGATATATATGATTGTGGCAGGACGCATAGTATTTCTTTTAAAACTCCAACTCCGGCAACCCCTCAACAATATCCACAGTCTGCACACTCACATTGATAATGCTCAGTAGCAGGTCCAGAATGTAGCGAGGGTTGCCCACTTCCTTAGCCCAGTCATTTGGATCATTAGTGATGCCGCTCTTCTTGTCTGTCTTGACTTGGTAGCGGTCCATGATCCACTCGATAGCGGACTTGCCATTGACTACGTACTCGTAGGCTTTGGCTGGGATGTTGG
>JAHDEE010000115.1 GCA_020629005.1 Chitinophagales bacterium | reverse complement strand
CGCGACCGAGTGCCGCTGGAATCCTAGCCCCGATAGTAGAGGAAATGGAGCTGCCAGCTGAGCGACTGAGTGTGCCACTGGCGGGGGCTCGGAGCTTGCCGGAGAGACCACGGCAGTGGATACACGCAGCGCACAGATGGTAGCTCCATTGGAACGGATAGCGGGAATACCATTTCTGCGTGCAATTGTGCTTCGCTCCAAAATGCCTAAAACAAAATAGATTTCGAATACATTAATCAAAACATGAGTACTTGCTGCAAACAGCTCCAGAACACCCAAACTATTCCCGCCCCTCCTCCACTGCAAACCTCGATGCATTACTGCGATACAAATCAAAATCCAACGCATTTACCTGAGCATCCAAATTGAGATCAGCACTCTTTGAACTATAGCTTACAGGACCTTCAGCACTGGCCTTGTAAAAATTGAAGTCTTCATAAGAGTTTAAACCATCAGCATTCAAATCACCAGCAATGAGCGCAGCTATTCCCGAATCACTTACTTTCAGCGTAGCCCCTCTTGCCTGCTCAGGCGAAGAAGTAAAATCATATACATTATCTTCGGGAAGCAAAAGTCTGCTGCTCGATACAACATCAATATGGTTGCGATGACGAATGGCAATATAGTACTGCTGACCTTCTACAAACTGCTCAAAACGCACCCCCAAACTGCCATCTGGCTCGAGTAATAGTCCCGCACTCGACAGCAATACCGCACGCCGCTCTTGCAGCTCAAAATCCGCATCCAACAGATCGACCAGAAGCCAATCCACCACATCTACAGCAGCACCGCTAAGCTGCTCAATTCCCTGATAATTCCAGGGAGCAACTGCATACGGCTGCAGCTGCGGCAACTGATTAAACTCAGTCAACTGAGTCAACATAGACGTGCCGTTAGCAAGAGGCCCTTCCAAAAATACTCGAATGTTTACCCTAACGGGACAAGCCTCCTCAGCAGGGGCAGTAAGCACATTCAGTACTGTACTTTGCGCTCCAAGATTCTCCTCACAAACAGGCGTCACACAAAGCTCGTATTCCGTACAAGGAAGCAACCCACCAAGCTCATAGCTATCAACATCACCAACAAAATTGCCTTGCCATTGCTCTTCACCCAGAGGCCGATACAACACATAATAAGCCTCCGCCTGACCAGTTGGAGACCAAGTCAGCTGCACGGAATCTGATGCCACAGCCACTGCTGTAAATGCCTGTGGATATGGGCACTTTGCCTCCAAAATATGTAGCCCGCCGCGCTCATTTCCAAGGGCAATCTCCAGATAACCGTCAGCATTTAGATCCGCAATAGTGATGCTGCTAAACTGCATAGATTTGTCAGAATAAAAATACAAATCATCATCTATTAGACTATAGTTTTCTTCAAGAATCGACTCACCAACCAAATATTGATAAACCTGTCCCGTCTCTGACCCCACGAAAAAATGCAGCCTCTGCTCAGGACCATAATGGCATGCAAAAGGCACTGCCTGTCCAGCTATACCAAATTGATTATCCACATCAATGCCGCCAAGCGAATCAGTTACCAGGCTAAAGGCAAAACCTTCTTCCAGGGCATCATTACGATAATAGCTGATCCGACCATCCCGATCACCAATCAAGAGATCGAGAAATCCATCCTCATCGAGATCAAATAATTGTGGTGCCGCAAAACTCGAAACAGAAATCGACAAGGCGGTAACATCCAGATTGTAATTACCGGCATCATTGGCAAAAAACAAAATCTTACCATTGCTGTCACCGATCAGCATATCCGCATCCCCATCCAAATCAAGATCGCCAAAGGCAGGTTGCATATCTTCCAAATGCAACTCACTTAGCCCCTGCCAATCCCGATCCAGCAGTGTAAACTCCGGCGTATCAGCGCTACCCGTATTTTCATAAATAGCTAATTGAGAATATATCGAAAGACTACTATAATTATTGTATCGCTGATTCCCAATCACGAGATCCATCAAACCATCCTGGTTGTAATCATAAAACACTGGTCTCGCTTTTGTACCCACATCTACCATATCCGACACCAGAAAATCATCCTGAACAAATTCAAAAATCGGCGCTTGATCCGTGCCGGCATTTCGATAGTACCAGGCACAATTATAACTCTCCGAAGAGTAGCTGCGACCATTCACAGCAGACAATAAATCCCGATTTCCATCACCATCTATATCCAAATGAAAATTGGCTGGAAAAAACGGCACATTCGCACTTATGTTATATGAGGGAAAATAACTATCTTGACTAATCATCTGAGCAAGCTCCGCATCCCCACCATTGATCAATAGATTGCTACGTCCATAATTCTGATCCGTCAACAGCAAATCCAAATCCCCATCTCCGTCATTATCAAAAGCCATCAGCGCCGCTCCCGGGTGGGCCTGCCTACCCAGGTCAATATCCGGATCAGAAACAAGCTCCGGCGGACCATCCGGACAAGTACCCAACAGCACTTCAATATCACCAACAGGTTTCTCAATCTCTCCCCAACACCAGGAGCTCAGCGAAAAATAATCGACCGCACATCCCAATCCATTCTCCTGCGCCTGATTCTCGAAGTACATGATGTAGTCACCAGTAATTTCAAAACTGAGCACATCAATATCCCCGTCACCATTCACATCGATAAACTCAGAAAGATCCTGAAAGGCAGCAAAAATCGGCTCGCCTTCTTCATCCAACAACATGTCTGTATGCTCAACGAAACGTAGTGAACTCTCCTCATAATAACCCTCATACACCTTGATCTGGTCCGTTCCAGTTCGCGTAAAAATATCCGAAACCCCATCACAATTGAAGTCTCTCGCCAAAGCCCATTTGTTCAACTCGGGAAAGTGTTGCTCATACTCAGGCACATGCCGATAGGCGGCACTATCACTCTCTCCAATATTGAGAAAGGCAAATGCCTTATCTCCCACCCGATCAAATACAAATACATCATTTAAACCATCTTGATTAAAATCCATACTAGAAAACTGCGGCTTATTCAAACCACCCGCGAATGGAGATTCCAGCAGCTCCCCTCCTTCAATGAAAGCTATATCCGCCATTTGATATTGCATCTGCGCTTCCAGTGCAATACAAACAAACGCTAACAGGTTAAGTAATAAGAATTGTTTTGCAGACTTCACCTTTTAAAACTAAGCCTTTTTTGGCTCATACACAGTCGTCTGCCGGAAGTTTGCAGAGAAGGTTTACTAGATCTGTAATTTACCTTTTGAGGTCGGAATAAATTTTGGAGCGAAGCAATTGGGCACGCAGAAACGGGCTCCCCGCTATCCGCTGCAATGCAGGCACCCTTCGCTGCTTCCTGCATCCACCGCTGTAGTCTCTCCGTAAACTCCGAGCCTCCATCGGCGGCGCAGTCAGGCGCTCAGTCCACCTGCATTTACGCTTCTATCGGGGCTATCTTGATCCGCCCCCCACCGCGCTACAATTCCTGAAGGCTCCATCGGCTAACCTCAACCGAAATCCGTAAGGTGCAATCCGTAATCCGCATTCCGTGATCCGTGATCTGCAATCCACAATCCATCATCCAAGCTTCTCACAAAAGTAAATATCCTCACTAGCCATCAGACCGTACCACTGCACCACCTCAGGAGCAAGATTCTTCACGTATGGGTCTACCGTCACCCTAAAACCCACCGCTTCGAGCCGATCTTTTTTGTCGAGACCGTAAGTACGTACATGGTCCTCCTGACCGAATTTAGCTTTCATCACTTTTGGATCATCGGTTTCCAGGTCTTCGATAGTATGTTGGGCATTGTGGTCTACCGGAGTTTGCAGAACAGCCCAGCCTCCCGGCTTCATAACCCGATAGAGTTCTGACATAGCCTTATGATCATCTCGAATATGCTCAAGCACGTGATTACATAGAACGATATCGAAGGAATTGTCCGGATATTGGATATCGGTGATATCCATTTGCACCATAGCATTGGGCATTTCAATGTCGGCTGAGAGATAGTCAATATTGCCGCATGCTTTAAGACGCTCTTGCAGCATATGCTCAGGAGCCACATGAAGCAAGCTCACCTGATCTGTAAAAATGTTGGTTCTCTCTTCGAGATACAGCCAAAGCAGCCGATGTCTCTCCAGACTAAGGCACCAGGGGCAGAGTGCATTGGGGCGGGGATTGAAGCCATAGCTGAGAAAGTGATCAAAGGATTTATCACAGCAAGGGCAGTGTACTTTATCGCCCGAGTTGGCAACAGCGCTTGCTCGGGTAAAATATAGTCCCGCTATTCGCAGAAAACGCTTAGGGATCACACTTTCTGCTATTTCTTTGAGTCGGTAGGTATTCATATTGCCTTGGTGGATGCTTGCTTTTTGTGGGCTTTAGCTAACTAAATCTGAATCCGCCTCGAAATTGAAGCCCATTCTCTTGCCGGTTTTGATAGCCATAGTGCCCTTTTGCTGCAAAACCTGTAGAACAGACAATTCCTTGACCTGATCATAGGGTGGAACGAGCAAATCGAAGTCCATAGCATACAATATGGCCGACTGGATAATTTCTTTTGCTGTTTCGTCAGTATACTGAGAGTTGGCAAAATCATTATAAAGGAAACCAAGTTGCCGCTTTCCCTCTACAAAAAAGTGTCTTTCATGGTTAATAAACACCCTGGCAATCATATAACCCACATCGTTCATGCGATTGAAACGAAAAGAGTCTGCTAGAAAGTTGTAGATTCTGATCATTCCACAGTAGGCACGGTGCTGATCTTCTTTGACGTAGTCTAATTTATGGACAAAGTGATTTTCGTCAAAATTGAAGATATTGGTGTGAAGGGAGAAGATGAGCAAATCACCAGCGATTGTCAAGTGAACCTCAAATTTGCCATTTTCCTTATACTCAATATCAAGATCCTGTTTCATTTCGATACAACCAGCGCGCAATTCTTCCGCAACTTCTTTAATTTGTTTCTTGAAAGAATCGAAAAGCTGGAGGGATTCCTTATATATGAGCTGTTTGGTGACGGCAATGTCCTTCATCGTCGAAAATATGAGCTCTTTGGCGCTTTCATCATTCATGTGAATAGGCTATTTTTGAGTAAAACTAGTTGAAGATTAGAGGTCTTGATTCCCTGAATGTCTTTGAAAGTGGATTATGACAGATTTTGTGCCATTTTGCAAGTGGATATCAAGTTTTTTGCCGAGCAAAGATAATAATTAAACTTTTAGACTTTCGGCTGGTCAGTAAAGCAACTAAACCTATTATCATGATGAATTCACTAAAAAACTTAGCGCTTCTGGCCTTATTGGCTTTGGTAGCCCCAGGTTATCTCTCTGCCCAGAATGATGACATATATTATACTGGTGAGGATGAGCCACAGGGTGATGTGCATATTACCAACAACTACTACGGTGATAGCGCTACTCCTGACAACAAAGACAGCGAATATGTCTTTTACGATGAAAACGAATACGATTACTACTACGGCAACAATAACAACAGCAATCGCTGGGGCAACAACAACCGCGGATGGGGCGGAAATACCTACTACAACAATAATTGGTACGCACCTGATCGCTTTTGGATGGCCAGTCCATATGCTGGAAACTTCATGACCAGTCCGGTAATTGTGGTTTCTCACAACTACAATCCTAACAGATGGTGGTGGAGACGATCATGCCCTAGTGCATACACTTACATGGATCCGTGGAGCTATAACCCGCACTTTTCCTACAATAGCTATAACTTCTATGGTCCAACTGGATACCATTATTTCAATAATCATCACCATAATTTCTACGGAAATAGCTGGTACTCGTACCACGGCTCTGCATATGCAAGCCCTTATTACAACAACAGCTACAATAACTACTGTGGTGTAAATGATTACTACAATAATAACAGCTATCAAACCAGCAGCAGTAACAGCGGTTACTACAGTGGACCTAGGTACAATAGAGCTACAAATACCGCAGGCACGGTAAATGGTGCAAATCTTGGAGGAAAAGGAGAAACACTGGTAACCAGCCCAGGAGTTAACAACGGTAAAGGAGATTCCAGACCTAGTGGTACAACTGCCACGGGCACTCACAACAGCAGACCTGTAAGCAATACAAGCAATGCTCGTCCTGCTGCTTCACAATCCAAGCCAGTCAATTCAGTGGATCCTGCCGACTCAAGAAGCTACGAAAGCCGCCCAACAAGTGTAGAAGTACGACCCAGTGCAGAACCACAGCAGCCAAGTAGCAGAGAAGCTAGTCCAAGCAACACGGGATCTGGCGAGTGGAACCGTTATGAGCCTTCAAACGCAGGCACTAACAGTCCAAGCAGAAGAGCTAATTCCAGCTCAGAAAGTCGTCCAAGCAGAAATGAGGGAACCAGTAGCCCACAAAGAGAGAGAAGATCTGAAAGCCAAAGCCGCCCAAGTTCTCGATCACGTGGTAGCAGCAAGGCCAAGAGCAACAGCAGAAAGAGCAACTCCGGAAGCAAAGCGAACAGAAGTCGCTCAAGCTCCAGCCGTTCAAGCAAGAGTTCAAGTAGCCGTTCAGGTTCCAGCTCTAACCGATCTTCAAGCAAGTCTTCGAAGTCATCGAAGTCTTCAGGTTCCTCAAAGAGCAAAGGCTCTTCACGCCCACGATAGGCACCTGCCCAACCCTCAATAATTAAAACCAACGCGAAGGATGCTCCGGCATCCTTCGCTAACCTCAAACTTGATTTGCATCTTTGCAAAAACAGGAGAGTTATAACTACTAAACCCTTGACATGAGAAATTTAATTTTGGCAGCTGCTCTTATGCTGCTTTCCACCTTCGCCTTTGGGCAGTCTGAGGTAGATGCCTTGAGATATTCCCAAACGGGCATAGCAGGTACAGCCAGATCAAGTGGAGCTGCCGGTGCTTTTGGCGCCCTTGGTGCCGACCTCACCGGTCTATCCATCAATCCTGCGGGAGCAGGAATGTACAGAAGCTCGGAACTGGTTTTTACCCCATCACTATACTTCGCCAATACCGAGGCGAGCTACTTGAATGAAACAAACGAAGATGATAAGTCCGTATTCAATTTCAACAACGCGGGACTTGTACTTACGAATCTGATGCGCAAAAAGGAAGGAGATCGATGGGTATCGGTAACCTGGGCCTTTGGAATGAATCGTTTGCAGAACTTCAATAGTCGTTACTATATGAAGGGATTCAATCCGGATAACTCCATTACCCAGCACTTTGCACAAAGAGCACAGGGAATCGCACCGGATGATCTGTACGGAAACAATGCTGATCCCTATAGTTCCTCACTCGCTTATAGCACCTACCTAATCAACGATGTTGCAGGCAGCTCTACCTATGAGTCGGTGATCCCTAATGGAGAAATTGAGCAGGAGGAAATAATGGAAGAGAAAGGTGCTATGGATGAATACTTCCTGGCACTAGGCGCAAATTACAACAACAAGCTGTACATGGGAGGAAGTGTATCTTTCCCTTTTACGAACTATAAGTCCAATACCTTTTACAAAGAAAGGGACGTGAACAACAACATTCCTGCTTTTAATAGTTTGGAGTTCGGAGAATTTCTCGATGTAACGGGAATTGGGGTAAATGCAAAGTTTGGTTTGCTCTACCGTGCACACAAGCATGTTCGAGTGGGTGGTGCAATGCATACTCCTACAATTCATCGCTTGACAGAGAGCTTCAGCAGTACGATGGTCAGTAATGTATCTACTCCAGGTAGCGCAGCAATCGAACGCTTTGAAGACAATTCGCCGGTTGGCAACTTTGACTATAAATTGCAGTCACCTTGGAAATTAGTAGGCTCTGCAGCCTATATCCACCCAAGCTTTGGATTTGTTTCACTCGATATCGAGCGAGTCGATTATGGACAGGCTTCTTATGACTTCGATTCTGTAGAAGACAAGGCCTATGAGCAAGAGATCAACCGCGCGATCAAGGATACTTATAAAGCTACAAGCAATATTCGGCTGGGTGCAGAGTTTAAAAAGGAGATATTCAGGTTTAGAGCAGGTTTTGCCCGCAACGGAAATGTATTCGCCAACGGACAAGATAGCGCAAAGAATACCTATACCGCTGGCTTCGGTGTTCGAGAGAAAAGCTTCTATGCTGATTTAGCCTTTATCCATACCAGCAATACCGACTACTATCAGCCCTATAGCCTAAACAATGGCGGTGTCAGAAGTGCTGAGATAGATAACCGTAACAACAATGTTGTAATGACCTTCGGCTTTAGGTGGTAGAGCAGAAAGAATAAAAGGTTTAGTAAGGAAAGAGGGTGAGACTCAAGGGGTCTCGTCCTCTTTTTTTGTTTGCACAGCTTTGTCCATCGCCTCGTTGTTAAGAAACGCTATGTTTCTCATAAGCCCCTTATACTTAGTGCGCTTAACCGCAGTCTTTCGAAAAATTTCAGAGAACACTTCCTGGCTTAGATCCAGCCATTCTCTACGATTCATTGCCAGCAAATTTGGATGGGCCTGGAACTGTTCTTCTTTGTGCTGTTTGCTAAACCTGTTCCAGGGACAAACATCCTGACAAATGTCGCAACCAAACATCCAATCTTCAAATTTCCCGCTCATCTGCTCTGGAATCTCATCCTTGAGTTCGATTGTGAAGTAGGAGATACACTTGCTGCCATCTACGACCTTATCCGCCACTATGGCATCGGTAGGACAAGCATCAATGCATTTGGTACAGCTGCCGCAATGATCTGTAGTCGGGGAGTCATACTCCAACTCAAGGTCTATAATGAGTTCTGCGAGAAAGAAAAAGGAACCCCTGGACTTGGACAATAAGAGGGAATGTTTGCCGATCCATCCCAGGCCCGATCTGGCAGCCCAGCTTCGCTCCATAACCGGCGCTGAATCGACAAAGCAGCGACCCTCAACTGCCCCCACTTCACTGCGAATGAATGACAAAAGGGCACGGAGTTTTTCCTTTAGTACAAAGTGATAATCCTTGCCAAATGCGTACTTCGACAGCTTCGGTGCATCAGGATGCTGTAAATCTTTTGTGTAATAGTTGTAGCTCAGCGAAATAACGCTCTTCGAACCTGGAACCAGCTTTCTAGTATCCAGCCTCTTGTCAAAATGCCGGGCCATATAATGCATTTGGCCATGCATATCTTCACGGAGCCATTGCTCCAGGCGTTCGGCATCTTCTTCCAGAAAGCCTGAAGGTGAGATCCCTACCTGATCAAAACCCAGCCTAACGGCCTCTTCTTTGATTTGATTGGTGTGGTAGGAAATAGACTTCATATTCGAGTTCTGCTGCGCACTGCTTCTGTTTCTCTTTAGCAGCGATCAGATCTTTTACTTTCTGATAACTCAATTTAGAGACTTTCACGGGATTCTCAGAATCCAATCTTTGCATCTCTTCAAAGTCAGCCCAGAAAGACTGCTCTCTAAATGCTTTGAAGTCGTTGAAGGACATTGGTCTCTCCCATGCCTTGTCAGTGATTTCCCCTTTCATACTGTGTGCGTTATAGTGTGTGCTCTAACTAGAAACGGTCAAACAAGTGACCATGATATAGTTCGGTGTAGTACTGCAACAAATGCAATTTTGGTGCCTAAAGGCAGGAATCAAGCGTGCCAATTGCGCCAGTAACAGCTAATTTTTTTGGTCGGCAGTTCAACTTAATCTTGTCAATGGCAGAAAAGGCAATTTTGAATCGTAAAAAGACAGTCAATCCTTACTGAACTCAATTTCAAGGGTTTAAATTTCCCGATCGGGGCAATATATTGATAATTCTAATTGTTGCCGGAGCCTAATGGCGCCAGTCATAATATCTTGGCACGTGCCCTAATCGAAGAGTGTTAGGCGAGGCAATTGTTAGTAATGTCTGCCATCAGCATTTCACCAAAGGGCCTAGAAGAGAAAAAAAAGACGAAAAACGCCTCAAAAACTGAAAAATCGACAGTGTTATGGTCTATATTTTGGACTTTGGGCAGGCGTGTTGTATAAACTATACACAATGTTACATCGCTCATATAGAAAAACCAGCAAGAATACGCTTGATTCTTGCTGGTTTCCCATAGTGTCATAAGATTTCTGTATTGCTAGTGCTGCGTAAACAAAGTTCGTGACACCTTTTAGGAGCTTATCTTTTTGTCAGACGAGGCGCGAGGAGGGAGCATAGCCTTAGCTACGCGACCGACGAAGTATGACAGAAATAGAATTCCTTAAAGGTGGTGCGAATTTCGTTTGTGTAGCACTAGTCCAGGCATTTGCTTAGCTTCTGCAAATTACGCTGCCGCTCTTCTTTAATTTCCTTTTCAAAATGACCGTCAGAGTGGCTCATTCTCAAATCTGTGATAGTGGATTTGGAAAGCGCTGCAGCTTGCTCTGCAGGGAGTTCATAGGTCACGTTTGCAACGTGCCGTTTTTCCTTTTCCAGGTGTTTTGCCTCCACATCTCCGGAAGCCTCCAGAATAATGGTGGAATCGTCATCACAAAGCAAGATCAACTTGTCTCCTTTGTTAACTTTAAAGGCATCCGGGTGCATGTACTTTAGAATGAGGGACTTCTCCCCGTCCTGCAACTTGAGCTTTGCTGACATGTTGTTTCCTGTAACCAGGTGAGCCCAAAGAACTCCGTGCTTGGTGATTCGTGTTACTTCCTTAGTGAATTTGTCTAGCTCATCTACTTCGTATTTGCATTCCTGAGCCGAAACCGCGGCGTTTGCAAACAAGATTAGAGAGAGAAGGAACAATATCTTTTTCATTTCGATTATTTTTTGGCCAGGCCAGTGTTGCGTGATTAATTGTTGTTAGACCGCTTTCCGGCGAAGTTGTTTAATTTATTTCTTTGAAAGAGTTGGCAATTCGATCAGTGACCTGATCATACTTCTCTTTCCATTTATACCAGGTCCAGATCGTCATTTGGTAGACCTTGTCTTTTGGTCCTTTAACAAAGAAGAGATCGTAAAGTATGCGCTCCGAAACTCCTTCGTTGCCCCCTACAATTCCATCCACCCTGATCCTTCTGGTTGTCAAACCATTTATTTGCATATTTAGGCTGTCTGTTTGAGTTGGATTTTTCAGCAGACCAATCAATTCAGTGTGTGCTTCCTGCACAATTTGCTCAAAAGATTGATTGTCAGCCGACTTATCCAAAACCAGCACATAGTAGTTGCGGAACTTATTGCCATACTGCAGACGAGCTTCGGGATTGAGCCCCGGCAACTCCTCGAGATATGCTGGAAGTTCCATTGTGAATTCATCTTTGACGGTAACCGTTCTTGGAGTCTCGTCATAACTGCAAGCCGATAGCAAAAGCAGGGTCACGAGAAAAAGGCAGGCCTTGTACATGCGGTATCTTGTAAATAATTTAAAGATAAGGGTCTATTCTCTCAATGCATAATAGGCATCTATAGAAATTCCACATCAAAACGCACTAGTGATTTTCTGCCCTTGTCGTCTACGCAACTAACCCGGTTCTTTCCTGCCCGCGGTTCGAAAAAGACGCGCTCTCCAGGGGCTACAGCCCTGTAAAATCTTTGATTAATATACCAATAAATCGTCTCAACATCATTTGGCACATCACAGTACAGCATTAACTCCATATTGTCAGCTCGATCAATTAAGTACTTTCCCGCCTCTGTCGGAGAAGTGATGCGAGGTCCTTGCCCCGAAAAAATGCGCTCGCAATCAGGATTGTGCTGTGGCACGGTTCTATATTGCAGAAGATTTCTTTGAAAATAAGTGATCAGCGCCGGAGGATACTGAGGTATGAGCAACTCTTTGTATCCGCTGCTCGGCAAACAACTGCGACAGTAGCTATAGCGCTCGTCTACGGAGACAAAAACTTCGCGAATATGTTTGCACTTCTTGTTGGGGGACACAAGTGGAATGTAGTAATCCATCGTATGGTCCTCGCAATACTGTCCTAATGGCAGCCCGGTCTCAGAGCAGACGGATCGATAACGCATTTCTTCTGATGGTAGAAACCAATCTGCCTCGGAATCGTAGTCAATTACATTGAAGATCTTGAACAGTAGTGGAGTCGCAATATCGGCACCTGTGAGCTCTCTTACGCCCTTGGCAGAGAAATTTCCCAACCAGACACCAATTGTGTAACGTTCATTGAATCCGATACTCCAGGCATCTTTACGGCCATAGGAAGTGCCGGTTTTCCAGGATATCCGTGGGAGATGCTTACTGCTTTCAAAATTTGCAGGCAAATCAGGCCTGCCGACGTCGGCTAACACCTCGCTAAGGAAATAAGCGGCAGAAGGGCTGATTAGCTGGACTTCCTTTTTTATACTGTCTTTTGGAAACCAGGAAAAGTCTTTGTGCAATCCTCTATTGGCAAAAGCTGCGTACAAACCGCACAATTCTTCCAGACTTGAACCACATCCTCCCAATACTAAAGACAAGCCCAGTCCCCCCTTTTGCTTGTCAATTGTCTTGAAGTCAGCCATAATTAGCGATTGGACAAACTTTTTGACGCCCACCTGGCTGAGTAGCCGCACCGCAGGAACATTTAGAGAAGTTGCCAGGGCTTTCTCTGCTGTGATTGCACCACTGTAGTTGCGATCGAAGTTTTGTGGACTGTAGCTTCCAAAATCTGTTTCTACATCCAGCAAACGCAATTTGGGTGTGATCAATCCCTCATCCAAAGCCATTGCATAGAGAAAGGGTTTGAGCGTACTTCCTGGTGAACGAACAGCTGTAACTCCGTCTACCTGGCCAGCGTCCTCTACATTGGAAAAGTCAGCTGATCCGGCATAAGCTACTACTTTTGAATCTTCATTATCTATTACCAGAACCGCAGCATTGGAGATCTTTTTCCTTTGTACTGATTCCACATATTGGCGAACCAGCGACTCCAGCTGGGTTTGTATGTTGACATTTAGATTTGTATAGATATTAGACTCGTTCTTTTGAACTCGTCTAACTCTGCGACTAAAGTGAGGTGCATAATTGGGCGCATTGTGCCTTTTCGCTGTCAAGGGCTCGAGCAAGGCATCTTCGATTTGCTCACTGCTAAACAAGCCGGCACTTGCATATCGCTCCAGCCACTTGTTGCGGGCTAGCATAATTTTGTCATTCTGCTTGCCCAATGCCAAAGACCCCGGTCTATTTGGGATGACTGTGAGCGCGGCGATTTCAGCTGTGCTTAGGAGTTTTGGAGACTTCTCAAGAAAAAGCACAGAAGCGGACTTTATGCCTTCGATATTACCGCCGTAGGGGACCAAACTCAGGTAAAATAAGAGGATGTCGTCTTTGCTATAATTCCATTCAAGTTGCAAAGCATGAATGGCTTCTACAATTTTGCTTGCGTATGTCCTGGGTCGAGGCTCCAGCAATCTTGCCAGTTGCATCGTGATGGTAGACGCTCCTGAGGTTCTCCTGGCAAAGAATATATTGTTTGCCAAAGCTCTGCAAATTGCAAAGGGGTTTACACCTGGATGATAGTAGAAGTATTGGTCTTCTTTGTAGAGGAATGCACGCTTGAGTTCAGGGGTAAGCTCGGAAGGCTCTACCTTCATTCGCCATTTGTCATCCTTGCTTAGATAAGCATGCAGTATCTTGCCATTGTCAGCTTTTACTACCTGCGAGAAATTGAGCTCAACTCTGAAAGGAAATAGCCAATTGAACAAGAGAAAAAACAAGAATAGCAGTGACAACACAATTGCTGTCACTGCTATTATCTTCTTCCAGTTTTTCTTTGTTGCAAATCCCATTGACGTCTCCTTGAAAGTCTAACGTCAGCGTAGGATCGCAAATTACCTTATCGGTTTCGCTTCTTAGACTATTGCTGCTAAAATTAATCCCCAGTTCCCAGGGTTGGCCGGGAAACTGCTGCTAAGCTTTGCATCTGACTCTTGCTCCTCCAGTCTTTCCAGCACCTCCATTTCATCAACTTCATCACCTTCGAATTCTGAACCCGGATAAGGAACAGATTCCAAACGTTCCATAAGCTGATCTTTGTAGCCCATAAAGTCCGGGTAATATTGCTGGTCAATTGGCTTTGTGGCCGGGAATTTTTGCTTCAACGCATCCACTTGTTTTCCGTTCTTCCAGAATCGGTAGCAAACGTGGGGTCCTGTTGCCAGTCCAGTGCTTCCAACAAATCCAATTACTTGCCCTTGTCGCACCTTAACTCCTGATCGAATGCCCTTCTTAATCTTGGTCATGTGAAGGTATTGAGTACTGTAGGTTCCATTGTGTCTAATCTTGACATAGTTGCCATTTGCACGCTTAAATCTCGCTTCTGTGATGATTCCATCGGCAGTCGCATAGATTGGGGTTCCTTTAGGCGCGGCATAGTCTGTTCCGAGGTGCGCTTTCCATCTTTTTTGCACAGGATGGAACCTTCTTCGGCTGTAGCGAGAGGATATCCGGCTATACTTGACAGGCGCTCTTAGAAACTGCTTTTGCATACTGCCGCCTTTCTCGTCAAAGTAGCTCATGCCTAGCGTGTCTTCAGGAGTCGCGTATCTGAAAGCATAAAAGTCGCCATCATAATGTCTGAAGGAAGCAGCTTTTACACCCGCAATTCCGACAGATTTCCCATCAACCAGCTTTTCTTCATAAATCACTCTAAATCGATCTCCATACTGAATCCGCCAGAAATCAATAGACCAGGCATAGACCTCGGAGAGTCGGTCAGTAAGCTCGTAATTGATGCCGAGTTCGCTCATCGTGGCGGAGAGCGAGGTGGTTATGATACCAGCAGCTTCTCTTTCGACAATCTCTACTGGCTTTTGGAAAACCTTAGTAGAGATGTCATTTTCTTCTACCGAAAACACAACCCAATCGATCGGATTGTGTTCATAGAGCAGTAATCGGGCATCTCCACTTTCCGCATCACATAGGACAGTATACGGTCGTCCGGCTTTCATGGTGCGAATATTGAAAATGTCTTTGGAAGATTCCACTAGCTTGTGGATTCGCGGGTAATCAACACTACAATCACTAAGCATGGAGCTTAGTACTTGATTTTTCTTTACCACATCTTCGTGTACGGTGTAACCTCTGTCCAGATTTTGTTCAATCAGGGCAGAGGGTGATAGGACCTGAAGGTCCACATTGGCGAGTGCAACCATCATAGGTGAGATGATGGCCAACAGCAGGCAGGTAATAAGTCTCATATTTTAAAATAGCAACATAATGAAGCCCTGTTCACTTGCTTGCTACAAAGTTAAAGGCAATGCTGATGACTGCCTAATAGAGAAGTTACTCGAACGAATCTATTAGAGAGATGTTTTCTATTCTGTAAAATGAAAAATAATCAGATGACTTTTGTCCCTTGAAGAAAGCGCCAGGAAGCAGGCTTTGGTGTAGTTATTAAATTTAATCTCACGTAAAAATAAGAAAGCAGTTCGAAACTCGGCAAAATACTGGCAGCTTTTTGCCCGCGATAAAAGTATGCGACTTGACAAAAGGATTTTAAAGGGACCCTGTATAAGAATCATTAACAAGCGCCTCAAAAATTATTGAGTCTGTTGTTACAAGACTTGAGATTAGTTGATAATAATTATATTATAAGCACTGTGACAAAAAACAAAGAAGAGTCATCGAAGCGAAAATTCAGTTGGAGTTCCTTGAAAGACCTCCCGAGACTGTTTAAAATTTTCCGCTATATTTTCCCTTACAAGTGGCATTTTTTCCTCGGCATCTTTGTATTGCTGCTGAGCAGCGCTGCTTCCCTGGTGTTTCCATATGCAATCGGCTTGCTGGTGGATGCCGCTGGCGTCGAAAACAGCGGTTTTAGTCAAAACATTAACTCCATTGCCCTGGGACTTTTGGGCATTTTGGTTTTTATGGCCATTACCAGTTTTTTGAGGGTCGTCTCCTTTGCTTATATGACGCAACAGGCAATGGCAGACATTCGCAATGACATTTATCAGCATTTGTTGATTCTGGGAATTCCCTTTTTTGAGCGCAGACGCGTGGGAGAATTAACTAGTAGAATTACTTCGGATGTTTCAATGTTGGAAGAGGTTTTGCAATTCTATGTAGCGGAATTTATCAGACAAACGGTTACGATGATCTTTGGTGTCGTCATTATCGCCTGGATCAGCCCTACTTTGACCATTACGATGCTGATGTCATTTCCGGCTATAGTTCTATGTACTATCGGCTTTGGTTATTTTCTGCGAAGAATCTCCCGACAAAGGCAAGATGCCATGGCAGAGGCCAACGTGGTCGTTGAAGAAACACTTCAATCTATCTCTGATGTAAAAGCCTTCACCAACGAAGCTTTTGAGAGTAGACGATACGAGTCCAAGATAGCCGAGGTGGTAAGATTGGCTTTAAAATCGGCTTGGTTTAGGGCGGGCTTTTCGACGATGATCATAGTGGGGATATTTGGGGGAATCGTACTGGTGCTCTGGAAGGGCGCCAGTTTGATAGAACAAGGTGAATTGCTGCCGGGGCAGTTGATTTCGTTCATGCTCTATACACTGTTCATCGCCGCTGGACTCGGCAGCTTTACAAACATCTTTAGCCAGCTTCTCAAAGCAGTTGGTGCAACGGATCGCATTGAGGAGATATTGATTGAGCCTACAGAGCTAAAGGGTATTGGGGAAGCCAGCACACAAAAAATTCCGGGGAACATTCAATTTAACAATGTTGCCTTCTCCTATCCTGGACGTCCGGAAGTTCAGGTGATCAAGGATTTTAATCTGAACTTGGACCAGGGAAATACTATTGCTCTTGTAGGTCAAAGTGGTGCGGGAAAGTCTACAATTCCACTCTTGCTGATGCGATTTTATGAACTTGATAGTGGCACTATTAGCATTGGTGGCTCTGATTTACAATCGCTCGACTTGCATCAGCTTAGGCACAATATCGGGATTGTACCTCAGGAGGTCATTTTGTTTGGTGGAACGATCCGGGAGAATATCCTATACGGGCGACCGGATGCAAGTGAGGCAGAGGTACGCGAGGCTGCAGAACAAGCAAATGCACTTGATTTTATTGAGCAATTTCCTGACAAGTTTGAGACCATCGTTGGAGATAGAGGGATCAAGCTAAGTGGGGGGCAAAGGCAGAGAATTGCCATTGCCAGAGCGATCCTTAAAAACCCGGCAATTCTGATTATGGATGAAGCAACCAGCTCGCTGGACGCGGAATCAGAAAAGCTGGTGCAATCAGCGTTAGATCGTCTGATGCAAAACCGAACAACGATCATCATTGCGCATCGGCTGGCTACCATCCGCAATGTAGATTGCATCTATGTTTTGCAGGATGGAAGAATTGTGGAAGAGGGCACACACGAGCAATTACAAGGGAGAGAAGGAGGTGTATACCAAAACCTACTGAAGTTGCAGTTCGAAAAGGAAGTAATATAGCTCCGTTCAATCCCTAATTGCGAGCCAGCAGGTAGACAAACCTCTACTCTTCATTTTTTCGAAGAGGCTCCAGAAATCCATCCCATTTTTCCTTTCTGGCCTCCTTCTTTTGCTCTTTCTCTTTTCTTTTCTTCCGCTTCTTGAGGTCTCGATGTGTCACAAATATATAGCGAACGCTGATTCCCGTTTCCCATTGCGAAGACTTGCTATGGCCAATATGCGCCATGGGTTTGAAGTCTGCCGAAAGAAGTAGCGGTATAGCCGGCAGCTTCACCTCAAAACCCAACATGACATCCATGCCATAGAATCGACCTTCATTTCGTTGCGAACCTGTGTGAATTCCAGCTCCGATGTAATAATTGAGCCCTTTGTCGATAATCGGGTAGTGGTATTGCAGAAGACCGTGAACAGAATACTGCTTTAGCCCAATCATGACCAGTGCTTCCGCTGTAGTGCGAGGCAATAGCCTCTGCTGCAGAGAGATACCCATTTCCCGACGCCCGGATCTGACTCCACCTGTTGTACCATATCTTTGGGCCCAGAGATCGGCAGAAAACAACAATGCCAGTAGCAGACTGATGGGGATGATTTTCTTCATTGCATGTAAATTCTGTATGGTAAACTGTAAATCAGCCTATTGTGGTATACAACTGTTGGAATCTTGTGATGCTGACTCTAGGATGTATTTCGCTACCATTTTGCAAATGATCCACAAACTGTTTTGCCAAAAATGGAGCCAAAGAGAAACCCTTGGAGCCCATGCCGTTGAAAACACCCAAGCTGTTGAATTCTGGATGCAAACCAACCAGAGGTCTGCGATCTTTGGTGGCAGGACGGGGAGCGGCTTTGTGGTCGAGGATTTTGTAGGGCAATTTAAGCATTTTGTCGAGCTGATGAAGGATCACTTGCATTCCTTCTGGCGTGGCGATTTCATCCAATTGGCTGCGGTCGTAATTACTTCCGACCCAGTATTGTCCTTTGATTTCGGTGGGAATCATTGTCTGCGAGAACTTCGCGCAGTCAAGTAGCGGAAGTTCTGGGCAAGAAACCAGAAGCCGGTTTCCCTTTGCCGGCACCATTGGCAAATAGCTGAAGTAGGGGTTGTATTTCATTCTATAGCCTTCGCAAAAGATGATGCGCTGATACTTTTGTCCCTTATAGCTTGCAAGCTCATCCTTCGCCACCCTTAGCTGGGAAAAATCAAAGGATTGGTTGATTAGCAGCTCTTTGCCAAGAAACCATTTTCTGAGTCTCGGTAGCATCAATGCTCCGCGGCTGATGGCCAGACCGTGTATGGTGATGAGTTTTCCCTCTTCGGTTTGCAGGCCGTTCAGTTGTTCGAGATCGGCCGAGTCGGACATCATTCCTTCATATTCCGGCAGATCCACCCGATGGGCAAATTCGTTCTTCTCTTTTTCGGTCTTGAGCAATCGGATCAGCGATGTTTTGCTGAAGAACTCAAGATCCAGTGTCTTCTCTAGTTCTGGATAAAATGTCTTCGCATAATCATAGAGCTGGTGAAACAGCCAGGATTTTGCCAATATTCGGCCAGTGATCGGATTTATGAGTCCAGCTGCAATTCGTGAAGAGGCATTTGGATTCTTCTTGTCGATGATCTGGAAGGGAAGATCAGCGAGATGACAATGGTAGGCTAGCATGCTGCCTGCTATCCCTTGTCCAACGATTAGTATGGGGTATTGTGTGGTGCTCATTTGAGTGGCAAAAGTAAGAAAGAGAGTAGAGAGTAGAGAGTAGAGAGTAGAGAGTAGAGAGTAGACCATCTTATGATGGCTGCTATGGAAAACCAATGGTGCAAAATAGCCCTGA
>JAHDEE010000424.1 GCA_020629005.1 Chitinophagales bacterium | reverse complement strand
AATGTTGAAAGGTGCGGTCTGCGAGAAAAAATTATTTGCTGGATTGATCCTGTCATCTTCCGGTGTTGAAGGATCATCAAAATCAGCAGCGGTATCATCCCCTTGCTGATTGTGCACTCTAGCAGGTTTGACATTTGTCCCGCCGCCTATGATCACATCCGCCTTACTAGCTCCACTAAACGTATTGCAGGTAAACTGCAGCCCAATATTATCTCCGTAGGCATAAATTCCATGAGTAGGTCTAACAGAAACTGGTAGGCCAGTAGAACCCTGCATCGAAAATGTGTTTTCAGATATTGGGTTTATTGATTTGGAAATACTTGGACAGTGATTGATCTGCACACCTCTTGTCTTAAAGTCATTTCCATCTCTAATTGCAAAATCAGGACAACCGGATAAATAGAGGCTGGCTCTTGTGTAGATGTCTTCGTTACCGGCCTTGTAGCTATTTGCACTATTTCCTGAAGTATTCATCAGATATCTAAAGCGTCGAGGAGCCTGTGCCAGCACATCAATCCCATTATTATCGAATTCACTAGCCTCAATTTCAAGGTTAGCTCCAGCTGAATTTACGATGCCTTTCTTAAAATTATGAAAAGTACTGTTTGTAAACGAAAGATGATGCATTCCAATTGCGTAACATGCTGTCAGTGAATATACAGACAATGGATTTGCTGGACTCTGGTCAAGTGAGAATCCAACATTGTGGGATTGCTGCGGAAAGCGGCTTAGGAGTTCCAAATCAGCTTGAAAACTGCAAGATTTCAAGTTAGCAATTGTATTGTATGCTTCAAACTGATATTGGGATGGACGAAGCATGCCTGAAGGATCAAAGACAGGCTCGGTCCCATCAAAATGAGTGGCATTCACCGATACCTGCTTGCTATGAATCCCACTTAATCGGATGGCTTGCAGTCCGATAAAACACTTGTAAAACCTTGGTCCTGGCAATGAGAGACTGATCTGAGGAGCTTCAATGGTCACATGTCCAGCAGCATACCCGTCGCCATCTTGACTATCGATCACTGCTTCCCCAGTAATGCTATCATAGGCTAATTCAGCCGTTCGAATACCAACTAGAGCATTTTCAATGCTGGTGTTTATTGAACTAATGTCATCATCAATGATCACTTGCCCGATAGCATCCTTACTTGAATAGACCACTATGCCCTCCCAAGTGTTATTGTCACATTGTTCCAATCCTCGTAATCTGCTATTCTTGATAATCAGGGTACCACCTGGCTCAACCGTAATCCCACATCTCTCAACTGAATATGATGGAACTACCGAGCCATTCAGTGCTTTCCAATCATACAGTTGTCTGGTCTCTGCAAATTGTAAATCGTTATCCTGAATCGTCAGCGTTTGCCCCCCACCTACTACGATATGACCACCTATAATTGCTCCGCTTGGAATGCTGGCAGGGTTAGTGATTAATTGCCCTCTTTCGAATCCTGATGTAAAATTTGTTTCTACATGACAGCCATCCAGCTTGATAAAAATATGATTATCATTTTGACTAGCATTATTGCCAGCAGTAATGATACCACCATCACTAGTATTGGCCAGCGCAAATCCACAGCCTCCTCCTCCAGCTCCCTTGTATACCTTCGTCCATTTCAAATTAAGATCGTCATCTATTTGAGCAAGTTGAACCTTGGGCATAGGGTCAACAGAAGAATCAGGAACTGCATCTAGTAAAGTCTGGGGATCTGCAGTCGTGCCTATGACAGCATAGCCATCTTCTGAAAGGGTTTCAATAATTCGCAATTTGTAATCAGGACCCGACCGGTGTCCAATATATGATAACTCAGCCTGAGTCATACTTTCAGAAGAAGATGTAGCATTTGGATCTACCCGCAGAACTACTACATCTGATTCCAAGTATTCTCCTCCAATTCCATAAGCATCACAGGATGCATTCTTGTTTGCATATCGATTAGCATGGGCGGAAATAACCACTTTTCCAGTTTCGCTATCAAGCAACATGTCTGCAAATCGATCAAGTTTTGCACTGATATCTACATCCATATTAGTACAGTCTGGACCCTGACCTGTCAAGAATGTAATGCCAGAAGCGCCAGAATCCCAGGTTTCAAGGTCCCAATTGGGGAGCACTGTGCCATTATCTCCATTGAGTCGGAGAATAAACCCATCTTCGCTGGTTTTTGGTGTATTTTCAGGCAATGGAATGGGCGAAACTTCCAGGTCAACATATTTCCTGCCCACGACAAATACCGAACCATCGGGCAACTCTCTAGCACTTGCTGCTGAAGTATAGCCCTCATATGAGCCGTTCCATTCAGAATCATAAGACGTCCATTCGACATTCAAATCAGCATCCACCTTGACAACGTAATAGCTGCCAATGTTGCGAGCATCTATTGATTTTCCAGCTGGGCCCGGAAAAGTATGCGTTTCATTGGTGCTTCCTCCGGCCCCTGTTACGTCTCCGGCTATTAGAAAGCCTCCATCAGCAGTAGGCGAAACATCATAGGCACGGACGCGGTACCTGGAACCGACATTAGGACTTTGCATCGTAGGATCAACCACCACTGTTTCCAAATCCATAATATTACCAAATGCGTCCACTTCAGTATGAATATAAGGAATAACTTTAGAAGCAATCATCAATCCCTGAGAATCAAACTGATGAATTACCGGTTTCTGATATTCCTGCCCCGCTGATCCTACAAAATTGGTATACACCGCTGCATATGAGTCGTTCGATACTTTGGTCATTGCCTGAAAAGTAGACGAATATGGTGAGCCTGCATAGTTGATTGCAGGAACCTTTTGCTGCCAGAAAATTTCTCCAGTAGAACTTAGCTTTACTATGGTGGGGATATGCATGTTTAGGTCAGCTTCGGATGTATATCCAACCGAAAGATAATTGCCCTCATCCGCTTCTAAGATATCATAAATCCAATCCTTTGAATCTGTGGCAGGAACCTTGGTGTTCCAAAAGCTATGCCAGCTAACCCTTGGCGCATCCTGAGCAATTAGGGCATGTGGCGAAAAGAGGAAGAATGCAATCAAGTTGCAGAGCAAGACTACAAGTGCCGAATGCCGAATGCC
>JAHDEE010000423.1 GCA_020629005.1 Chitinophagales bacterium | reverse complement strand
CTCCTTGCTCCTTACTCCTTACTCCTTGCTCTTTGCTCCTTGCTCTTTGCTCTTTGCTCTTTGCTCTTTGCTCTTTGGTTGTAAAATTCCAATTTCTCCACGAAAGAGAGACCGTGCAAAATAGCCCTGATGGTAGCGTAAATGGGGGTGCTACTAAGGGGACTGAGCGCCCAGTAGCGGTGGCTCCAAAAAGAGACACCGATGCTGGTGCAGCGAAGCCCCTTAGTAGTGCCACCATTGCAGCGGACAGCAGGACGGGTGGTAGCGCGATAGGATTATGTTTCGCTCCTGAAAAGAAACACTCAGCAAAGCCAAAAATAACACTTTAAAGTAGTCTTAATAAAAAGAACACACCAACAATACACTTTAAAGTTGAAAATACAAGCAAATAGAGCTATCTTTGACCGATCAAGTGTATGCAAAATCATTAAGAAACAACTTTATGGCTTCTGAAGAAGAGGTGCAATTTTTTCTTGAAGGATTTCGCGCAAAACTCGAGGTGTGGGGCATACTATTCCTAAACCGTGTTAAGAACCTGCAGGCTTTGGCAGACCTGGAAATTCGTCCAGTTGAGCGAGAGGAATTTATTAGGGGCTTGCTTGTAAGTGACTTCTCAGAAGGTCCAATCAAAGACTTAGTCAATGGGGGACCAGAGATGTGGATCTTTGGGCTTTTTATTAAAGAGCAAGATGTATATGTAAAAGTCACAATGGGCAGAACCAATGCCCAGACTATCTGTATATCCTTCCATTTGGCAGAGCATCCAATTTCTTATGCATTTAAATGACCAAGCATGAAGAGCCCTATAAGCGGAAACGAAATGCTGCTGAAACATAGTCCAACCGAAATAACTTTTCGCAAGGAGAACTTTAAGATCAGGCACCTTTACTACTACTGCACAACGAGTGCCGAAGAGTTTACCACTACAGATTTGGATGAAGTAAATCTGGCGCAGGTACACAACCAATACAGGGCAAAACACAATCTGCCCTTCGTCGAAGAGATGAAGGAAATTAGGGCAAAGTATGGGCTATCAGCTCCTAAAATGTCGGAGGTGCTTGGCTTTGGAACCAACAGCTACAGAAACTATGAAAATGGAGAAGTGCCATCAAAGTCAAATGGTACGACTATCGCTTTAATAAGCGAACCCAAAGCTTTTAGGGCGGTAGTTGAGCGCTATTTAGGTTTCGAGGAAAAAAAGAAGCTCCGACTGCTGGCAAGAATCGATGACCTGATCTCAGAAGCAGAGCTGAAAAAGCACGAACATTGCATCGAAAACTACGTGATGACAGTCGGTACACCATCCGTTTATTCAGGTTTTCTTAAACCAAACCTGGCAAAATTTGCAGAGATGGTCGCCTTTTTTGCCAGCAAGGTAAAGCCCATGAAAACGAAGTTGAACAAACTACTTTTCTATTCTGACTTTTACACTTACTGTCATACGGGATATTCGATGAGTGGCATGAAATACAGAGCCATACAGAGAGGCCCGGTGCCTAGCAAGTTTCACAGCATCTTTGAGTACCTGGTTGCTAATGGCGTTTGTGCAATAAGGGATATTAACTTTGGCGACGATATAGTAGGCGAACAATTTGTGGCGATACCTGATAGAAAATTTAGGCGGGAATTATTTTCAGATACTGAGTTAGATATCCTCGAGCGAATCGCGGCAAAGTTTGAGACATATAGCAGTAGAGCTATTGTTGAAATCAGTCATCTCGAAAAGGGCTGGTTGGAGAACAAAGATACCAGGAATCTGATCAGCTACGATTATGCCTTTGATCTTTTAAGACCTGCGCTATGATCAAGTCTCTTCTTCCGAGAAGCACTCCTAAGACAAACAAAAAAAACAACCAAACCACTTAATTCGGGCGCCTCAAACCTTTCGCTCTAACCAAACTATCAAATGATCTGCAATAGCTTGGTCAGTTGCTTTCTTTGGGAATTGATCTGCACAAGATTGGTTTCGTTCGATAGGTCAGGCAGGTCCAATTGAATTTGAGCTTGTACTTGATCAGTCGTGATCCCAAATCCCAAACACCTACTCCAATCTAAACCGAATCGGCAGGATGTGAGAAACAGGTAGCTTCTTCCCGCCTTTAGAAGCAGGCACCCAATTGGGACGATCTTTGAGTACTCGCATACATTCATCTTCAAGTGAGTCGCAAACACCCCTCAGTACTTCCACTTGTTCCAGCTGCCCTTCAGGATCGATCACAAAACTAACAATCGCTATTCCCTCTATATTTTGCCTCCTGGCCTTCTGCGGGTATCGGAGTCTTTGGTAAATGTATGCCTGCCACTGGGCCTGGCTGCATTGTTTACGATTTGCTACTTCAGGTTTGCCGCATTCAATGCCGAAATAGGGCCATTCTTCATCAGTTAATTCTCTTCGACTTTCATATTGCTCATCATCAATGATCTCTTCGCGCTGCAACTCGCCGTCTTTATACTCAGCTTGGTAGATTAACTCCCCATCTTTGCCCCAATCGTACCAAATGCCATGCAATTCTCCTTTATCGTAGCTACGCTCACCTATCCTGTTTCCGAGGCTATCCAGTATTGACCAAGCCCCTTGCTTCTCATTTGAAACATAATTTCCTTGACGATCAAGCTTGCCGGATCTGGAATTGTAGAATTTCCAAGGTCCATGCCGTTCATTCTCCTTGTAGTCTCCTTCTTGCCATTTTTCCCCATTATCGAACCAATCTATACTTGGCCCATGCTTAAGCGTGAGGCCTTTATCGTAGTAGGTGACTTTCTGAGTCAATATTACCTTGTCAGGATTGTAGGTCTTCTGAATATAATTGCCATCTCCTTTGGCCTTTTCTACCGTTTGGTAGTAGCTCACCGCTAGTAGTTTGGCCTCTGAATCCAAGAAAGGCTTATACTTCTTTAGAGCTTTCTTGTCAATTGCTTCCTCTGTCTGAGCCTGTGTAAATAATAGAGGAAAAATGAGAGCAAAGGTGAAACTTATCCAATTCTTCATAGGGCATACTGTTTTAACAAAGGTAAGATATAAGAAAAGTTTTTGGGTTGTTTCAGTAGCATTTCATTTTTATTCTGCAGAACTTGTAGGGGA
>JAHDEE010000422.1 GCA_020629005.1 Chitinophagales bacterium | reverse complement strand
TCCTGCGATCGCTATTGTTATGTTAAAATTGTATTTCTGCTCATCAGTACAGAAGGCTGACATTTCCTTGTAGTTCCACCGTTTCTGCATCGTCGAACTCTACCACTCCCTTATATACGTAGACGCTCAGTGCCTGCCTTTGTCCCCGGTAGCTCCCATCCCAAATCAAATCTGGATTTTGGCTTTCTGAAAGGAGTTTTCCCCATCGATCGTATACCCGGAAATGTGCCTTCATCACATTTCTTCCGATCAATCGAAGTACGTCGTTTTGACCATCGCCATTTGGACTGAAGGCATTTAGGGATAGGGAATCAATAACTGTCCGATTTTGACGCCGCAGGAAATGATTTAGACGAGGCATTTTTTGACAGCATCCTGGTTGGCTGGTGGAGAAAAATAACGATGGATAAAGCATTTCTTGCAAGTCAAAATGGACAGTAATTGATTCGCAGTCCCTTAGTAGCAAGGCCAGGCAAGGACGGACTACGATGAACCTATTTATCAAAGCACAATGAATTAATAATCAGTGCCTTATACCCTGCCGCCAATCGGGCCCTTCGACTACGCTCAGGGACCGATTGGCTCTGAAACAGCTTGCGATTGTTGATCAATGATTCCGTACCAAACAAGAAGCAAAGGAATCAATGACACAGAAAAATGAACGCCCCCTCGCATTGAGTTTCATCGTAGCTATCTTCTGTGAGACAATTATTATCATCGCATGCACCCGGCATGATTGCAGGGATCGGATCTCCATTGCAATAGGAAGCTATGCTCAATTCTGTGGATAGTATGTTACCATCCACATCCTGCCACTCGTATTGCAATCCATCGAATTGGTTGACGACAGTACCCTCTAGTAGCAAACTCTCGCCAATGCAGTATCACCAGGCAACATGAAGCCGTCCGAAAATCCGGCCAAATTGTTTGGAGCAGCAATTTCCTGAACCGCGCCGGTGCTCAATACGACACCGTTTTCAAGGCCAATAGTGCTGCCTCCATTTTTGAATGAACCGTTAGCAGTAGGATGGCCGTTATACTGTATGTTTTGAATTTGCGTACAAGTGCCAGATTTAAAGAGATCCTAAACCAACTGGGTTATTTCTCACTTAATAGACTCAAGCAGACCCCAGTGAACATGATGTTTTCCAGCTTGGCATTAGCTTACTTTTTTAGCTGCTTTTGAATTCAATCAAATTGTTGCAAATTGCAGTCTGGATTCGGAATTCAAATTTGTTTCATGCGGAATTCCATTTTCTTGTCTCTGCTTCTACTTCAGTTCACCACTGGTTTGTATGGGCAACTGATTCCACAACCGAGCGTCGTGAGCGACTGTAGCGAGGTCTTTCTCAGCAAGTTGACGACGGCAGAGAGTCAACATCACTTCTTAGTGCGGAATACTAGAGCTAGCCATATTGATTCCAGTCTTGCTGCGAAACGATTTTCCCGATATGCCTCCTTTAGTAACTGGATTCCGCTGTCAGCGGAGAAAAGGGTGCTTTGTGGTCTTGTAGGTCATCAAAATGTGCATAAGTCGGGAAAGGAAAAAGACCACAATCTACGAATCATTCCAAACGATTCTTTTCAGTATTTGATAAAGGATGCAGAGTACCGAAGGGAAAAAGATAAAGAGGGTTTTAACAACTGGCACGATTGCAATGGTGGATTAAACAATTGCATGGAGTCTGAGATTACGCCGGCAGCCGATTTTATAGCAGCTGAGGGAGTCCAATACTTTGAGACAGTAATGGATCAGCAAGTATGTGCCTACGGTCCCTGGGTAAGCGAAAAACTTCACAATTTCCGCCCCGAAATTCATCCCTCTGAGGTACTTTGGTATCCAATAGATAAAGGGCACCGGGTGATGTTGTTTCAGGACGCTTCGAGGAGGTATGATAGAAAGCACAGGTTTGCATGGCTGGACTGCGAACCAGCTCAGGCTCGAACAAAAGTGCCGTGGGTATCCGATACCCTGGAGGTCGAATTGGAACTTGCCTTTCAGTTGGCAAACAATCAGGACAATCTGAAATTTGAGTTGATAGTAAGAGATATTGCCGATGCCCTCTTGCTTGACAAGCGTATGAAAGGACTAATTCTGGTAAGCCGGACAAAAGAAGGATTGAGCATTTCAACCGAGGGTATGGACAATCAAGATGTCATTCGAGCTGAATCGCTAAGCTATTGTGCGGAAGGCGAAATGATGAAAGGACTACTCAAGTTGAGCCTTCGTATTCACAAGATCGAAGAACGCTTTGCCTATTTGGTGGTGGATGTCATTGAAATATAAAGTATAGATTACTTAGGATGATGCACTTTTTCAGGTGAAATGCCGTATATTAAATGAATCTTCGGTCTAGTCCAAAATCCAAAATCCAAAATCCAAAATCCAAAATCCAAAATCCAAAACCCAAAACCCAAAACCCAAAACCATGAAACAGCTCTTGATTCTTTTCTTTCTTTTTCTCAGCCTGGACACTTTTGGTCAACTTCGTCCTTCTCGCGGCGCAATTGCCATTGGCAAGATTCAGGCAGGTATTCTTTATGATCAACACGAAACGGTAGATTATCTTGGTCCCAATATCCTGAATATGGGTTGGACCACACTTCGGGGTGATGGTATATCGGAGCTGGATTTTGAGTTTGTGTTTTACCAGAAGAGCTTTTCCCAAACAAATCTCACGGGCGCAGATATTGACTGGAAGAGGACCAGATTCTCGGCTGAAATGCAGTATTTCTTATCACTGCTTACAAGAGGAATGGGGGATGCTCAGTTTCACCTTGGACCAACTGCTTCCGCCTTTTTTCACTACAATCGTTGGGTTTCAGAATCGGACATAGATTATCCAAGGGGAGAAAGCTGCTATTGTGCTGGTTTAGGAATCAAAGGAGTGTACCTATACGAAGTTTCACCGAACTTCTACCTAAACTTCTCCACAAAGTTAGGTCTTGTTGATTTGGGCATTATGGAAGATAGGATTTTAAACCCAATACTTCCTCCTGACGTACAGGTTCAGCGTAATTTCGACCTGGAATTCTTGCGAAGGCAATTTCAGATAATGTTAGGCTTCAACTTCAGCCTCGGTTAGTTCTTTACTAGATATCTGCCGATTGATTG
>JAHDEE010000114.1:7380-19337 GCA_020629005.1 Chitinophagales bacterium | reverse complement strand
AACAAAGTTCGTAACACCTTTGAGGAGCTTATCTTTTTGTCAGACAAGGCGCGAGAAGGGAGCATAGCCATAGCTACAAGACCGACGAGCAACGAAGGGTGACAGAAATAGAAGCCATTTAAACTATCCAGCAATTAGGGCCCTGGGCAATAGTTTACTGCTACCACGATTTGTAAAGCGAGTCTCTTTTAAATCGGCTATCTTTGGCGAACAAAAAAGACAAGATAGCATGAAATTTCAAGGTACTGATACCTACGTAGCGACCCGAGAACTTCAGGTAGCTGTAAATGCCTCCATTCATCTGGAGAAGCCATTGATCGTGAAAGGAGAGCCTGGAACAGGCAAAACCCTGCTGGCTCACGAAATTGCGAATTCACTCGACAAGAAGATCATCACCTGGTACGTCAAGTCTACCACTACAGCGCAGCAAGGCCTTTACGAATACGATGCAGTATCCCGTCTCAGAGATTCACAACTGGGATCGGATAAGGTCGAAGACATTGCCAACTATATCAAAAAGGGCAAACTTTGGGAGGCCTTTGAATCTGAGCAGCAAGTAGTATTGCTGATTGACGAAATTGACAAAGCAGATATCGAATTCCCGAACGACTTACTCTTAGAGTTGGATAAGATGGAATTCTATTGTTATGAATTGCAAAAGACCATCCGGGCAAAGCAGCGCCCGATCATAATCATCACCTCGAATAATGAAAAAGAATTACCCGATGCTTTTTTGAGACGTTGTCTCTTTCACTTCATTCGTTTTCCAGACAAAGAAACAATGCAGGAGATCATCGATGTGCACTACCCAGATCTCAAGCAGGAGATGGCCGACAGTGCCATGAAGGTCTTTTACGAAATCCGAGACATTCGTGGAATTAAGAAGAAGCCCTCCACCAGTGAGTTGATGGACTGGATAAAGTTGTTGCTGATGGAAGGCATCATCCCCTCAGATCTGGACAAACTCGATCTAAAAGAAAAAACACCACCGCATACAAGTGCACTGCTTAAAAATGAAGAAGATTGGGAGCTACTGATGAATCTTGCCAAACGCATGAGAAGATTTTAGCAGTCCACCAACAAATAGGACTATTGCTCAATCGATTCAAGGATCAAATAGAAAGCTATGTTTCTGGACTTCTTCTACCTATTACGCTCTGAGGGAATACCCGTTAGCCTGCATGAATACCTGAACCTGCTCGAAGCACTCAAGCAAGATATTATAGGTATGAATTTGGAGGATTTCTACTTCCTCTGCCGCAGTATCATGATCAAAAGTGAAACAAATCTCGATCGTTTCGACCAACTATTTGCTCACTACTTTAAGGGCCTTGAATATGTGCCTGAGGAACTAATCTTCAAGATTCCAGATGAATGGTTACAAAGGAGTCTGGAGAATCTGCTTTCAGAAAAAGAAAGGGCGATGATCGAGGCCATGGGTGGCCTGGAAGCCCTGCGGAAACGATTTGAGGAACTGCTGAAAGAACAAAAGGAAAGGCACGAAGGAGGAAACCGCTGGATCGGAACGGGTGGCTCCTCCCCTTTTGGTGCCTACGGCTACAACCCGGAAGGCTATCGCATAGGTCAGGTAGGAAGTGGAAATCGTAAAGCAGTTAAGGTCTGGGATCAAAGAGACTTTGCTAATTTGGATGACAAGGTAGAACTAAATACAAGAAACCTGAAAATGGCACTCCGTAGGCTACGAGTATTCACTCGTGAAGGAATTGCAGAAGAACTGGATATAGATGACACGATTCAACGAACATGCAATAATGCCGGATTGCTTGACATCTCCCTGGTGCCCACTAAGAAAAATCGGGTAAAGGTGTTGATGTTTATGGATGTTGGTGGCAGTATGGATGATCATGTCGAAATTTGTTCTCGGCTGTTCTCTTCGGCACGTTACGAATTCAAATACTTACGCTTCTACTACTTCCATAACTGCATTTACGAAACGGTCTGGAAAGACAGCAGCCGAAGAAATGAGCGCATTCCCACACTCGAAATACTCAACAAATACAATCGCGATTACAAAGTCATTTTTGTGGGCGACGCAGCCATGTCTCCATATGAACTTCTTAGTCCAAGCGGAAGTGTGGAACATTACAATGACGAAACCGGTGCCACTTGGCTCAAACGTGTAATCAATAATTTCAACGACCTTGTTTGGATCAATCCAAATCCCGAAGAAGGCTGGGAATACTATGAAACAACCCATCTCATTCGCAATCTTATGGACCAGAAAATGTTCCCGATGACCGTAAACGGCATTACTAAAGCAATGCAGTCCCTCAAGAAATAAGCGGGTCGGCAAAGCAATCTTCGGTATATCAACAACACCCTTATACCACAAGCTTTAACAGATCCTCATCAGGCTTTCGTGTACCCATACGAACCTCCAGCAATTTCCGACGCTCAGCATTGGTATAATAGCTAAGTTCCACCAAGGTCCCAAACGAATCGTTGACCGTAAATCCCGTTATCACAAAACCAAACTTCAGCTTAGGTATCAGTATAGCATTATTTGCCATCTTGTGTAAGCTATATATTCGCTGAAACCCCTCAGCACGCGCCTTCTCAATGGTGGTCTTCAACAACTGTGAGTAAATCCCTTGCCTTCTATAAGAAGGCAAAACCGCAGAGTTGATCATGAACAAATCCTCCGCTGCCCTCTGAACGCCAAATGACCAGCCCACAAACTTTCCGCCACAACGAGCAACCAGGAAATGCCGGTAAGCCCCCTTCAATTTCTCAATTTTTTCCGCTCGATTTGTTTTTTCTACATCCGTTAAGACTTGCTGTATATCAAAATCGAAGTCCTCTTCGAAAACTATCGCACGATGCCGCTTAAAAAAATCTGCAAATTCTGACCCCTTTACAAACTCATAAGTTATAAGCATTATTTCCAGTTTAGCTGCCTAATTAGCTGCACGAGCCCCTTTGGGCTCCTGTAACCGGCAACGAAGATATCAAGCAAAACGCAATAAGCTAATGATTCGTCCTGTTTTTATACTATAAATTGCGATGAATTAATACAAAATGCCGAAAGATTCTCCTTCCTAAAACATATTTCCTAAACTGCAAAAGTAAATTTAGGAGCGAAATGTTCTCGCTCCGGAGAACCGGCTTGCCCGCTGTACGCTACAATGCGGGCAGCATCCAGCGGCTTCGTGTATCCAGCGCTGTGGTCTCTCCTTAGGTCGAGCCCCCATCGCTGGCACACTCAGTCCACTGGCTGCAACCCGCATTTCCACTGCCATCGGGGCTATATTGTTAGGTGAGCCTAAAAAGACACAATTCAATATGGCCATCTCCTATACACACAAAAAAAGTCCGCCTGCTCTGTGGAAGCAGACGGACAAAAAAAGAGATTAAATGTAGCATTACCCGTACGACAAAAAAAGAGAGTATCAATGCGTCTGTGGAAACGCATGAGTTTTAGTATGGGGTGGGATATCTATTGCCATCACTTTTGATATTGTATCGTACATTGATCAGATGCGCGGTTTTGGATTGATTCCTAAGCTTTCCCAGAGCCGTTTCATAGCCATAGCCTGCGCTAATACGCTCGCTAAGCTGATAATGGAATCTTGCATTAATCGCATTGTCACTGTCATAACTCAAACCAGTCCAGATACTTTCCTGGTAGTATAGGCTCAGACCTACAATTCCAGTCGGACCAGCTAACCTGGAAAAAGAGAGCAACATATTTGGCTGCATCATAAACAGCTCATTTAACATAAATCTGTATCCCGCTGAAATTGTGCAGTGCTGCTGCTCCGCCCTCTCCAGCTGACTGTAGGCAGTCTGTGTGTTGTCCTGTAAAAGCATCGGAATCGACACTCCGGCATACCAACTGTTGGATCTATAAAAAGCTCCCGCCCCAAAATTCGGTTGCCAGCGATTTACATCATCCCGGAAAGCAAGATCCCCTGCTTCATTGCTCAGCACTTGACTGTAGTTTCCAGCGAAGCTCATCAGTCCGGCTTTCAGGCCAAGATGCAAATTCCCTTGACTTAATGGCAGTAAATATGCGTAATTTGTCGATATATTAAATATCCGCTCCACATGCCTCGTTCTGGATTCTAGATTTAAACCCATAGCTACCCGATTGCCGACCTTGCCGGCTGCCGACAATAGAATTGACGTAGGTGCGCCTTGAAATTCAACCCATTCTCGCCGGTAATCCAGATTGATATCCAGAATACCGGTACTTCCACAGAATGCCGGGTTAATAAAATCTTGAGTCCTCTGATAAACGTTGAGGGCATTAATACTCTGACCGCTAGTAGATGTTTGTACACATACCAGCAGAATCAGCCACACAGTAATCTCTTTCATTACGCAAATTTTAACGTAATCCCAAGCTGCAGTGAATGGGCACAGCGAGGTAAATGCGTTGCGTGTGTGGTATAGTGTTACTAGTATAGACAATCTCCTGCTACTAGAGACTCTCTATCAATTCGAGAGAGGGAAATGTACACCGTTGCGTGCGGTGTGATGTGTGTGCGTCCAGAGAAAGGACAAGGAGTGAGTGTGTGTCTACTTCAAAGCCGCTAAATTTAGCAGAATATTGGGAGGGAACACCAGGTAAACCTGAAATTCACCTCCCTATAATTCTGCCCACCATTAAGCATCTTTATCATCGATGCAGGACAATGTATCCTGCGCGATCAAATCGTTGTTCAGCCTTGGAAAACTGCAATAGATAGAAGTAAGTCCCATCCGGCAGCGGCTCATTGCTTTTAAGCCAATAACCATTCCAAGTGTTGTCGTACGAATTACTTTCGAAAACTTTTACTCCCCACCTGTTAAAGATTTGAAGCTCTATATTATCGTAGCAATCCGCATCAGAGATTTCCAAGAAATCGCCGATACCATCACCATTCGGAGATAGACCTTTGGGAATTAAAGCCTGACATTCCATCTTCTTAACTTCTACGAAGACAAGAGCCTGACTACATTCTCCAAACTGATTACAAACGGTATAAGAAAAGGCATCGGAACCAAAGTAACCGGGGAAAGGTGTATAACTAATCTCCCCACTAGTAAGCTGCTCCACAACTCC
Organism: Chitinophagales bacterium; assembly: GCA_020629005.1. Taxonomy (GTDB): domain Bacteria; phylum Bacteroidota; class Bacteroidia; order Chitinophagales; family UBA2359; genus JAHDDV01. The sequence goes on along the minus strand of JAHDEE010000114.1, from coordinate 14,269 downwards.
GTTCTCAGGACTCTCTATGCTCGTAAGATAGAGATTAAGTCCGTTCGTCTCAGTGTCATTCTCCAATAAGTCAATGATCTGACTGGCGTCCTGTTCTACAACTATGTAGTCATCTTCCGCCTCCGGCTCCCCGGCTGACTGCACAATGATAGCAACCACTGCTATATCGCATATGTCATTGAGGCACAACTGATAAGTAAAGGCATCTTCACCTAAGAATTCAGGATTCGGCGTATATTCTATCACGCCATCTTCATCTACCAAAACTTGCCCGTTTTCCGGCTCGTCCATGATAATAATCTGGAGAGAATTGCCATCATAATTATCGTTGGACAACACATGTAGTTCAATAGCCGTGCCAATGAATGTTGAAGCAAGGTCATCTTCAGCAGAAACGGTAACAATATCTGTATCCTGTACAGTTATATAGACAGTTCCAATAGAACAATCGAGACCTGTAAATTCATCACACACAGTGTATTGCAGCATATCCTGACCCGTAAAGTCGGCATTTGGCGTATAGACCAGATTTCCATTTTCATCAATTTGCACATTTCCATTCTGGGGGTCGCCTGTTATACTAATCTGTCCAAATGGTCCTAAATCGTTGTCAGTGATGTCTAGTTCTATAGGCAAATTGGGTAGAATCGTATAGTGATCATCCTGTGCCAAAACTGAATTTATCACCTCAATACGCACTATTCCTATTTGACATATGCCCGAAGCGCAGACTTCGTAGCTATATTCGTCACTTCCAACGTACTGTTGGTTAGGTGTGTACTGGAATTCATTGTTGATTCTGGTGACTATTCCATTGGTCGGTGGTGTCCAATCCACTATTGAAGCCTCCACACCAGCTGGCGGAAGGTCATTGGTTAATACTTTAACAATGACTGATTCGTCCACCAAAGTAAAGACTTCATCATCCACGGCAACGATCGTGATGGATGGAGAAACCACATTGATATTCACAACAGCAGTGGCGCATTGCTCGGTACAATCATTACACAAATTGTAGATTATCTGATCGTTACCAATAAATCCATCATTTGAGGTGTAGATCACCAAATTGAACTGATTTACATAAGCGGTACCGTTTGTTGGACCAGAAACTATTGTTATCTCAGTCCCCTCTGTACAATTGCTGGTATCATTATCAAGCACATCGATGGCCACCAGTTCGCCGGTCTCCGCAGCAGCAGAATCATCCACAGCTGAAGGTCCGCCACATCCTACATCTATATAGTAGGTCTGAGCATCACAAATCCCCAAGGGGTTACACCCAATTACAGTGATGCTGTCCAATCCGTACACAGCAGGTAGTGGTACGTATTCCACACAATTGTTTTCCAGAATGGTTATTCCGCAGTTAACAGCATTTAGTACTGCATCAATACTGTAGTCATCGCCTATATCGCAAAATTCCGGGCAGATTTCCAAAGGCGTCAGCGCTGCAGTGCAATATTGATCCTCATAGGTACAGTCTGAAGTAATTGTTACGTAAGTAGTGGAAGTATCGCATTCTCCAGCCTGGTTGCAAATCACACAATCAAACTGATCTTCTCCAATAAAGCCAGGGTCTGGAGTATAGATCAAACCATCGGAGTTTGCCGTTACCGTACCGTGGGCCCCATCTTCACAACTTTCAACTTCAATCACACCTCCGATGTCATTACTCAAAGGATTGAAGGAAATCGGTGTATCAACCGTCGTAGTCAAATAATCATCTACAGCCTCAAGTCCGAAACAAGAGCTAACCGAGATGAAAACAAAAGTGGTTTCACAAAGTCCATCCTGATTACATCCAACTACTTCCATAGTCTCATTCCCCGTAAATCCAGGAGGTGAATTATATTCAATACAACCTAAGCTCGAAATAACAGAAATTTCAGTGGGCACTTCCACTTGTATGTCCGTAATAGTAACCACATCATCTTCAGCGAAATCGCAGAACTTAGGACAGAAAATAACGGAGCCGCCAGGCTCGCTGCAAGCCCCTAAGTAATTGCAGCAAAACTCTTCCTCCACAGGTTCTTCCACATTAACCGTCACTAGCGTTTCGTCGCAAGAGCAATCGCAACAGGTTGTATAACTAAAGCTTGTTGTACCATACCAACCAATCTCTGGCTGGAAAGCAATCCCGTTTTGACTGATAAGGGCAACACCATGATCAAGGGCACCAACCTCTGTGAGCTCGCAAGCGCCAACATCATTGGCAAGAACATTTATCCAGAGACTGTCCAAGGTCTCTTCACCAAATCCAATATCAGAATTCACAGTGTACTCACTTCCCGAAATTGTAATTACATCTGGATTTGCAATAGTTTCTGTAGAGCCAACGGGAATATAGAATGTTGAGTTTGAACAGGCCGGAGGATCAAAGTCGTCGCATACCGTTATGCTGATAACTTCTGTGCCCTCAAAATCAGCTGCAGGCTCAAAGTAAAAGCAGTTGTTCTCAACCGCTTCGACAAGGTTTCCAAACTCAGCGCTTAGGTTGGTGATCGTCACTGCCTGCCCGTCGATATCGATTAGATCAGGGCAAACTGTGATTGGAGTGGCTATATTGGTACAAATCGTATCGACAATCTCAATCGGTGGGCTGTTGATAAAGGCGGCAGTCACAAGAATGCTCACCGTAGCCTGGCTGTGATTACATAGATTATCTACAATCTGGTATATGAATACGTCATTACCTATGAAGCCAGGTTCCGGCAAATAGGTAATCGTACCATCATCATTTATCAATGCCTCACCCGATTCGGGTTCCTCCACAATTTGACTGATTACAAAGTTTTCTCCAAGGTCATTTTCAAGTACTGCTATGGTCACAGGCACACCATTATTGGTACTGGTTCCATCATTTATCGCAATCACACCATCTCCTTCATCAGGAAGCTCGAGGGTTGCCTGCACTTCAATCATGCAGCCATTGGCATCAGTTAATGTCGCAACATAGGTACCTGGACCGATGTCAAATAAATTCTCTTCTGTGGATGTGAACCCATTAGGACCATCCCAAAGTATACTGATATCACTGCCGAAGATGGATAATCCAATAGCCCCATTGAAGTTTTCGCAGTCCGTGATATCAATTGCCAACAACTGTGCGGTTCCTGCGAAGGACCCTACCTCTGCATCAGCAGTGTATACATTGAAACAGTTAATACTTTGCGTCTCCACCGCGATTGAATAGCTCCCGGTATTATTGTAACTGATCACATATGGACCAGCTCCTTCCCCGCTCAATACAGCTGCAGATCCGAAATCCCAGTTAAAACTAGAATTGAAATCATATTGACCAATAAATTCCACTGTAACCAAATCGCCAGTACAAATTGGTGAGGCCGAAATATCGATATAACCCTGCACTGCTTCGCCAAAGTCGACCAGATATAGATTAGAAAACTCGGTACAAAGTGTACCAGGGAAGGTCAGGCTTACGGAGTATTCACCAGTAAACATAGGAATGAAGGTTGACTGAGTTGCCCCAGGCACTGCCTCTTCGTCAATAAACCATTGATAATCGAATTCGCCGGTTGGCGCTTCAAGGAGAATTTCTCCCGGACATCCCTCAAAGCCGGTTTGTGAGTTAATAGCTACCTCAGGAAACTCTGCCACAAGGATATCGGTAGGATTACTCTCTCCCTCACAGCCTGCAGCATTACTTACTTCAACGGTATAAACACCTGCCTGATCAACAACAAGTAATGGTACGTCACTAGACTGCACAAGCGTCAGACCGTCACGTATCCAATTATATTGATCATAACCCTCTGTGGCATACAAGGTCGTCAAGCCGTTCGGGCATACATAAGTCGTTTCAGCAAAAACTTCAACGGATAACTCTTCCAAAACCTCTATCGTTATTTCAGAAGAAACGCTACATCCATTTTCAGCTGCGATCAATACTGAGTAAGTAGTGGTTTCTATTGGACTTGCAATCGCAACCGGACAATCTAAACAGTTTAGTGTACCGTTATCGGGCCCCCAGCTTATTGTAGCAGCGGAAGAATTCACAGACATGTCAACAGTTTCACCTGGACATATCTCGTACTTCTCTACCGATAGATTGAGTGGGGGAGCACTTCCCAACACTACTTCCACCGCTTCCGAACTGCTTTCACATCCAGACTCATTGCTTCCAACTACACTGTAAATTCCAGTAACTGTGGCCTGAAATTCATTTGATGGTCCATCTTGCAGGAGCAATACACCTCCCCTATACCAGGTATAATTACTGAGACCCTCTGTAGCCGTCAACAACAGCTGATCACTGCCTTCACCACAGAGATTGAAGTCCTCACCAAGTATTTCGACCTGAGGAGCATCTCCCAACGTTATTGTTATTGGCTCTGAGGTACCCGAGCAATCTACACCATCATCAGCTGTAACCGTGTAAGCACCAGCTTCGTCCGCAAAAATGATATTGCTGTTGGCATCTGCAATTTCCTCACCATCCAACAGCCATTGGATGCTTTCATACTCCCCAATCAGAATAAGTGATACTGATTCCCCATCACATATGGTTGTAGGACCATTAGCAAGTATCTGTGGGCTTGCGTCCGTCCATACAGGTACTTCTACAACAGCAGAGTTCCCGATACAACCATTTTCATCCTCTACCTCTACAGAAAAAAGCAAAGGTTCTCCGATATCAATTAACCCTAGCGGGAAACTATTTTGGGTCCCTGTCGTAAACAGGTTTCCATTGTAATTCCATGTATAGTTTGCAAAACCTTCTTCAGCAGACAAAGTCACTACATTGTCCTCGCAAAAGTTTCCAGAACCTTCGATGTCAAGGCTAACAGTTGGTGCGGGTAGGAAATCAAGCACAAAAGGCTCTGAAGTGCCTTCGCAATCTGCACCATTGCCAGAAGTAACGGTATAACTTCCAGCTACGGAAGCCACAAGATAGTTTAGATCACTGTTCTGTTCAACAACGAGACCATCCCTGATCCAGGTGTAGTTTGCAAAGCCTCCACTGGTTTCAAGAATTACCTCATCTCCTTCGCAGAATGGCTCAGAAGTTTGTGCAGAAATCGAAGGCACAGGAGCATCTGCAACGTTGATCGTAATTTGATCGATGCTGGTACAGCCATTGGTCGCTGTAGCAACTACTTGGTAAGTAGCCGCCGACGTCAATGTTATCTCAGGATCATGGCAATCCATGCAGGATGGCATAGCATCTTCATTTCCGTTGAGAAGCGTTACCACAATTGGAGCTGTTGAATTGATATCAAGATTCAAAGTAGTACCTGTGCAGACCAACATGTCAGATCCAGCATCCAGATAAGGAATCTCATTAAGCACAATTGTTACACCAAGCGAAAGCACCTCACAACCGTTTAGATCAGTAGCCAGAACAGCATAGTCTCCAGGTTGGTACACTTCTATTGTGTTCGATGGCCCATTCTGGGCAACAGTGTTTCCATTGCGCAACCAAATGTAGTTTGTATATCCTTCCGTAGCGTTAAGTAAAACTGCCTGATCTGTTCCGCACAGCGTAAAGTCATCGCCAGAAATCACTGGAGCTTCAGGCGTGTTCACCTGAACAATATAATCTTCAGAAGTTCCTGAGCACCCTGCGCCATCATCTACAAACACAGCGTAGGTTCCTGCAAGCTGGGCTTCAAAACTTGGGCTTACACCTGTTGGGACAGCCGTGCCATTATAGAACCACTGCACAGAAGTATAGGAACCCGGTACAGCAAGCATCAGCGTTTCACCCTGGCAAATTTCACTATCTCCATCAGCAATGATGATGGGAGCACTTTCACCTCCAACGGGAACCATGCTTGGGCCAGTGCTTCCAGAGCAACCGTTTTCATCCGTAACGACTACCATTACCGAACTGTTCATCGCCAGATCTGTCAACTGAAACTCATATGCCGCATCTCCGCCGGTAATAGCCAAATCACCATTCAAATACCAGTCGTAAGAAGCAAATCCATTTTGAACAGACATGGTAACCATCGCACCTTCACAGAAGGAACCCTCAGATTCAAAAGTCAAGACTGGTGTAGGTGCAGAGGTCTCTACCAGGTTGAAGACTTCGGAGAATCCAAGGCATCCATCGACCGTTTCCACATTGACGGTGTAAAAACCTGGCTCATTTGCAGTTACAGTAGGTAGGTATCCACTTTGGATCAACAATCCTTCCAGGTACCAGTCGTACAGTAGATATCCGGCTGGGACAGACAAAACTGAAGACTCCCCTTCGCAGAAACCTGCTGCGCCAACTATCTCTGGGACAGCTGGTTCACTGACAAAGATCTCCACTGGATCTGAAGTACCAGCACATCCGTTACCATCATCAACAAAGACAGAGTATGCTCCCGTACTATTGACCTCTATGCTCGGTTCATTGGCCCCAGAAATTGACTCTCCATTCTGAAACCACTGGATCGTTTCATAGTTTCCTACAATTGTCAGGGTACTGGTTTGTCCTGCACACAATTCTGCTCCTCCTAAGTTTATAATATTTGGCAAATCTATCTCACTAAGGTCAATCTCCAGTACTTCGGAAAATGCGGAGCAGCCGTTGCTCGTTGTTACCTCAAGCTGCAACTCTGCACCAATGAAGCCATCATTTAAGGCAATCGAAAACGAGTTATCACCACCAGAAACTATTACTTCGCCAAACAAGTACCAATCATATTGATCGTATCCTTCAGAGGCTGTGATGTCCAGATACCCACCAATGCAGTAGTTTCCTTCTGTTTGTATTTCCAGCTGTGGTTGCTCTACTTCAAGGAAGAATTGGAAGTAGGGACCAGATTCGTAGGCACAGCCCGCTTCATTGGTGGCTACAACCGAATAGAATCCTGGTTGACTCACTGCAAAACTATTGCTCACACCAGACTGTACCAGAATGTCACCATCCAAA
>JAHDEE010000114.1:0-7280 GCA_020629005.1 Chitinophagales bacterium | reverse complement strand
CCTTCACAAATCACCTGATCAGGTCCAGCATTAAGGAAAGGAGTTGGATTATAAAGGACGATCACTCCCTGAGAAGTAGACTGACAGCCATCAAATGAACTCGCAACAACAGTGTAATCGCCCGGCAAATCGGTTGAGAAGGTATTTTGTGTTCCAGATTGAACAATTGAAGCGCCATTGCGATACCAATCATAATTTACGAAGCCCTCTGTAGCATGTAAATTGATACTTTGTCCTTCATCGCAAATCTCTAGCAGTCCCGATGGCGTAATCTCCACAGGAAGGGAATCGGATGACTGAATCACATAGACATCAGACAAACCTTCGCAACCATTCAGATCATTTACAAAAACTGCGTAGTTACCCGCTTCGCTTGCATTAAAAATAGGACCCAATGCATTTGGAATCGGCAACCCTTCTTTGTACCACTGAATGAATGTGAAATTACCGACTACTGCCATTGTCACTTCCTGACCGTCGCAGATAACATCGCTGCCACTAACAATAATCGTGGGATTACCTAGAGGTAGCAGATTCGTATTTAATGTATTGCTTTGACTAGAACAGGAATTAGCAGAAGTCGCTACTACATGAACACTGCCTTCCTCCGAAACAACAAAAGCTGTAGAAGAACCTTCTTGCACCAATTCGTCGTTTAGATACCAGCTATAGGTTTCAGAGCCCGCTGATGCAGTCAAAATTACATTGTCTCCCTCACAAAATTCAAGATCCCCATCAGGCACAATCTCCACTTCTGGCAAAGCCTCTATTGCAATAATAAGTTCTTCGGATGTGCCAATGCAGCCATTGGCATCTTCTGCTATCACATAATAGTTGGCACCAAAGGTGGCTTCATACACATTTGACTCACCTTCATAAATTGGCTCCCCGTCAGCAAAGACACGATACAAGGAGAATCCAGGAGTAGCGCTTAATAAGTTAGTTTCACCTTCACAGATCACTTCATTTGTTTCCGGTGTCAGAGTGACTTGCGGAAGTGGATTCACCACAATCGGTATCACGAAGGTAGAACCAAAACAGCCATCATCACTGACTACTGCATGATAGTCACCGGACGCGTAGACTATCAATTCTTCTGTATCCGCACCATCTAGCAGCTCTCCATTTCGATACCACTGGTAACTGTCATGAGGCTCTGTTACGGTAAGTATGATATTTTCACCTTGACAGAAAGTTTGTTCTCCATCTACCTCAATTCCCGGGTTTGGTGTTCCAACAGCATAGAAAAGTACAGCCTCAGAAACGGCAGAACATTCCGTTGCACCTGAAACAGCCACTGAATAGGCCCCAGGAACCGTTATCTGATAGGTGTTCACCGAGGTAGTAGATACCAAGGAACCATTATAGTACCAATCGTACTCGCTAAATCCTTCCGTCGCCGTAATGAAAACACCATCGTCAAAATCACAGACATTAGCTGGATCGACATTACTACTAATGCTTACCCCCTGTCCTGCGCCAGCACTTCCTTCAGTAATCTGCGTAGTGACCTGATATGTAGCCTGACAACCAAACTGATTGTTATAAGTCAAGGTATATATTGTTGTTCCGAGCGGTGGTGTTATGGTTGGATTTGGCACATTAGCATCTCCAAAACCATTAAGTGGGTTCCAACTGTAGTTGCTTCCTCCAGCTGGTCCGCTCAAGGTAACAGCGGCACCTTCACAAGCAGTGATGGGCGACGGCTCTACAAAATTTGAAATCGGCTCCACAACCACAATAACTTCATCCTCCACTATGCAATTTCCCCGATCTACTGTCAGTGTGTAAACCTGCTGAATAGGTGCCAGGTTATTGTTCACCAGGCTGATAACCGGTGTAGCTATGTTGGGATCCGAAAGACCTTCCGCTGGTGACCATTGATAGCTGTAAGCACTTATTGCGGCTTGTCCAAGTGTACTGCTTTGTCCTGAGCAGATGTGAACCTCTTGCTGCTCAAAAATTTGCAAAGGCACTTCACCGGCATTGAATAAAGGAGACTCGCAAAGACAATCTTCCGCCTGAATGTTAATAAGAATCGCACAAGACTGACCAGCGTTCACATTAAAACTAACACTGAATGCATCTGTAATACCATTTGGAATTGCTTCACCGTAAGTGTAGTCATACAATACTTCATCAGCTTGGTCGAATACTCCATTGCTATTCTGATCATGTATAAAACTTAGGATGATCGGAGAATCGGTTCCAAAGTCGGAGCCATCATTTTCAATTTGCAAATTCGCCAATATGGTTTCTCCAAAAGGTGCATTTGGAAAGGCGACGAGCGAGGAGCTGGCGGCAATCTGCAAATCAGGACTAAACCATTCCAGATCCGATACATTTTGCCCAGCGATGGTTTCAATCTGACATTCCTGAGGCTCCTCCCCTTCACATGTTGCCAGACCAGAGGAGTAGGCAGCTAAGGCCACGTCTACCTGCTCACAAGTAGCTTCTCCGGAAAGAGCAACCTGAAAGTCAAAATTGGCCACCTCATTGGTACCGATACCAGCTGGTAATGGGAACAACAATCTTTGAAAGCCTCCGACGGATTCTACTACTATATCGCCGTCAATCGGGAAGCCGCCAGGATTGACTACAACAGCTGTTCCAGGCACATAAGTGAAGCCGGTTGGCAATGTGGCAGTAACGATATCATCCGAGCCCGTATCTCCAGGGCCATTATTTATCATGGTCAATCTCAAGGTTTCTGTTGCAGAATCGCAGGGTGATATCTCCGGATTATCCAGATACAAATCGGCACTGTAATCGCTATCCGCCCCTTCGATCTCAACCAAATGGGATTGCAAAATGGCTGCTGCCATTTCTCCGCATGGCTGTAGTCCACTTCCAATGAACTTGAAGATTTGACCTGAGGCAAATTCACAGTCTGTTTCCACATCAAACCTAAAGTAGATGTGATTGTAAGGATCTTCCTGCACTGCAATTCCCGGTAAGCCATTCTCTTCCACGTAATCCAATAGATCCTTCATGTGGAAGCGGTAACGCATTCCGCTTGGTGATGCTCCTATAAATTCCGGCATGTAGGATGCATCGACATTCTGATAGGGGGTACCTTCCGGATAGGATATCTCATAACTACCTTGCACAAGCTGCAAGCCCTCTAAAGGTAGCAAAAGATCAAGATAGGGTTCATATATAGTACCAGGCTTGGTATTCTTCAGTTCAATTTCAAAAGACACAGCTTCGCAAAGTGAAGGCTCCTCAGTAACAGACTCCAGATTTATCTGCATATTTCCCGGGCGGTTTAGCACATAGGTCTTGCTTGCAGAAAACAAATCTCCACAAAGATCATCTTGTCCGGTTGCTAATATACTGTCGTATCCTGCGGCACAATTCCAACCGTAAGAAACATTGAGATCACCAACTGAACAGTTGCTGAAGCTGGCTTCTATTAGGTAGAACTTGCAGGATTGAGTACCCACGGATCCGCCGTCAATCCATAGCGGATCGTTGCCACCGCCTTGCAAAGCAAGCGGTGAAAGCGTGCCATCAGGCAATATCTCCCAAACCTGCTGTACAAAAATTTCTCCGGCATCATCATCAAAAGTGAGCCAGCTAAAGTTTGCAGCACTGGCTCCAATGTTGCAAGCTTGAATCTGCCATTGTACATTTAGGGTGACTCCCTCTGCCACAGCATTTAAGACAGTTATATCCAGATTTGGCGCATCGAAAGCAAAGTCTCCTGGGATCGAAGCCTGGGTACTTTCCAGGCATTCAGGGTCAAAGGCACTGGCATAATAGTGCTCATCCAGCTCATAAAAGAACTCGAAAGGAGATGCTCCTACTAACTCACAAGAAGGCAATAACTCTACTCTGAATAGCAAGGCCGGACCACCTGATTTTTTATCGGGAATACTAATACCTGGAGGCAAACCATTTACCAGGGTCAGAATCCCGTTGCCATCGTATATTGGTTGTACTGCCACCCAGGTAGTATCTCCTTGCTCTACTGCACCGACAAAAGTCGAATTCGGTACAATCGAAAGAGCATTCTGTACTCCTGAAAGACCAGCGGAAACGTTGCCGAACCAGGGACGATATTCATTCGGAAAATCATCCGCAGTAACTGAGCTCATATAAATAGAGCCATCTACGGTGATACTTCCATCACAACCGGATTCAGATGTTGTGGTCACAAAAGGTACCACCTCAGGATCGGCCAAAAGGTAATCAAAACCTTTCGACTCACAGAAATATGGATCTTCTGCAGATCCTACATATGACTGAGCCCTGCATTGGAAAAGCGAAAAATCTCCACCAAGTCCAGGGATATCGCGGACTTTTGTCCGGACCAATAAATCAAGCTCATCTCCTGTATTGAGAACAATGCTGTTATCAGAAAGCCAGTCGTTTAGTGAAAAATCCATCAGACGTTTCCCATTTGCCAGATCGGTAATTGTTGGACTGAGGTTCGCCGTGTATGTGCTGCCGTTGTAAAGGATACTCGTCGAAAGTAATTCCCAGGGTGATTCCACTCCTGGCAGCCAGCTAATCAACTGCACCCCACCAGCATCGAAAGTATCTCCATCCTGTCCAGTGATGATGTTTTCGACTCTCCATTCAACTACATCGCAGGTATATGCTCTATCGGTCAAAGCACCCTGCGCTGCTGAAGACAGCGATGCCATAGTGTTGTCCGTCCAACCAAAGGTGCTACGAACCATGTCAAAATTCTCGACTGTAATTCCTGGACACTCCTCTGTACCCGGTAGATCGCAGGAAGCATGCACATAGCTATGATAAACCTGACATGCTTTGATCTGAGTACAGTCCTGACAAGGGCACTCGTACACCACTTCAAAGTTGAAGTCTTTTTCTTCAAATTGGCATTCGCCGGCGTAACTCAGTATTATATCAAAGCATTCGCTGACGCTCCCCTCGGCAGGCAGATCAATTGCTGCTGTATTGCTATCCAGATTGCTGAAATTGATGGCATTGCCATCGCTATCTGTTGCTCCAACGATAGATATTGGTAGATCTTCGGCACCGATTCGCAAAGTAGCAGATGCGCCATCGCAGTTCGGGCTAATACCAGCCTGATAATAATAACATGCGGAGATCGGTATCTCCGCTTCGCTGCCATAAAAATCCGGTACCCCAATGAACAAGCTTGCCTCTTGCTCGGACAATTCAAAATCAGTGACCGAAGTATACAAGCTACCTTGTGGACTGAGGCACTGGTCTGCATAATTTATGTATAAACCAAAACCAGGATTAGCGCAGTCGCTAAGCGCTTCTCCACATTCCTGCGGATTACAGCTATAAGAATAATTGATCTCCAGCACAAAGGAATCTCCTATTGGAAGATCATTGTACTGCCCATCTCCATCAAGGTCTTGTCCGCCGACTCCGATCGGGAAATCAACAGTGAAGTTTCCGTTTTGATTTGGCCCTTCTATGGTTGCAGGTTGCCCATCGATAAAGGCCGTATTGAGCGATAGAATATCTGAGACGTCAGCAGAGCAAACGGTTTGCAAGAGGATTTGCATATTGCGAGCGTATCCGCTGCCAGGGGAAAACTCCAAGCCAGCATTGCTGATTTCAAAGCTCGCATAGTTTTGCTCGCAGTAATCCGGTCCTGCTGCACCCAATTCTTGCATTTCTAATCGGGGGAAACTTCTGCTGACGTAAAATCCATTAGTCACCTTATCGGTCTTGCAGAGTTCTGCATTGCATCCCCAACCTACATAGAAATCCGAAAGCGTACTTCCAGAACACTCCCCTATACTCACAGTCTCGATGATTCTCAATTGCTCATCCTCATCGAATGTCGGGCCAATGCCCGCTTGCACCAAAAGGTCTTGAGTGACAATCGATAGTACCTGATTGCCTGAATCATTGAAGTTCAAAGGTACCGGAATGCCTGAAGGACCAACAAGACTCAGATCACTTACGACGAGACTGCCGTTGTACTCATCAATGAAAGTGAATTCATCCACAAAGGCCTTTATACCATCTTGAGAAATTAGCAGCTCACGCTGATAGGTCTCCCCTACTTGATATTCCGGATAGTCGGGAGTGATGGACAGAATGTTTGTCTCTGGAATATATATTTGCGTGTTATACTCCAGCACAGGTGTATACGAATATGATCCACCCAAGTAGTCGAGGTTAAAGTCGATATAGGCTGGAATCTCATTTTCGAGGATTGGAAGGATATCGCAATCAGCCTCAACGGTTACTGCCACCGCAGTACTGCCCCCGACCGGAATGTTGCTTAACTGGAATGCAGGTATGTTGGCTGTCGATTGTCCGGCCTCCGTAAGTGGGGTACCAGACAAGGTAGCAGCATAACCAGCAAAGCTCATTCCTGGTGGTAGATCCAGAAATAAGGTTGTTCCCTGCAAGCTTACGGATTCTCCCGCCATGATCTGAATGGCTAGCGTATCCGGTGGACCACAAACAACCAATGAATCGAAACGTGGAATACTGGTGTCTGAGCTGCCGCGGAGATCAACGATGCAAATGTCATCTCCTGCAAAAGCAGGAACAGCAAGACCTAGACTGACAACAAGCAGAAAAAAAATACTGTAAATACCCTTCATATTGCTTAATGATATTTTGCTTGTATTTGGCAGAGATCAATAATCAGCCAGGAAACGGCCTATTTCACTACCAAACAAGCATATACAAATTGTAAATTACCCTATGGGTTTACCTAAACTCAGTGGCGCAAATCCTATACCAATTTCGCGCCAATAACATGAAGCAATCATGCTAACAACTTGTGCACGACAATATCCCTAAACATGTGAAAAGGCCATAATTACATATTATTGAAACACACAATGCCTATTGTTTACAGTATCTAGGCTTTGAGCTTGACAAAAAGCCAGCGTCTCGGATTCAATGAGTCGTCTATGTATAAAATGCCTATTTTGGGCTGAGTGCCACTTTTGTAATTAAAGCGGATAAATAGACCAGAAGCTGACTATTGAGTAAGCATTGAAATTTGGCCGAGTGTCCTAGAAAAACGGCTGAGAATTGTAGAACAGTGTTGTGCTTTGTTGCCGGTTCGGGGCAGTGAATACCGCTAGAAATTGAGGATTTCGGACAAAGCGCCAGACTGAGTAAAAACTAATTCGCCTCTCTGACAAAGCACTTTGCTCATATTAATGCAGTAGCAATTGAGGGCCCTTGCGCGTAGAGGTGCCCGGAGTAGGCGGACCACGAAGCGAGACGCTTGTTTGACGATAACATGTTGATTATTAGTGAAGTACGCCCATCCGCCAATCGGGCCCTTCGGCTCCGCTCCA
>JAHDEE010000421.1 GCA_020629005.1 Chitinophagales bacterium | reverse complement strand
AAAATAACGATGGATAAAGCATTTCTAGCAAGTCAAAATGGACAGTTATTGATTCTCTGTCCCTAAAGGAATCGGCAGAATGGCGGTGGATTATTGTCATCAGATAATGATCGACCAGCTGCAGGTAAAAAAAATTAGCGTTAAAACCTCTCAACTGGCCTTCGGATTTTTTGAAAAATTTGGCTACCGCACCATTAGAGTAGAGCAAAATTATTGGGGGCTAGGTCTTGATTTGTACGAGATGGAATTGTTGCTGCAAAGCTAGCTATCCAATTGACTCTAACAAGCGTCAAAATGCTTATATTGGAAAACCATACGCACGCCAAACCCAGTATCATGAAGCATTTTCCGTGGTTGTTCGCTCTACTTTTCAGCATGCCAGTGCTGGCGCAATTTACAGAAGTACAGACCATCGTGCCAACACATAATGGCACTTTGCTACAGTTTGGTTACCGAGCTTACGTAGACCTAAACAATGATGGTTTCAAGGATCTTGTGCTTCAGGATTCCTGGTTGCCTGCCATTGATGATCAGTCCTTTGATGAGCCGATTCTATTTGATTCTTCCTATCGGTTTTATGAGTTTTTTCCACTGGATTACGATGAGGATGGCGACATTGATTTGCTTCCACGTCTACTTCAAAGACCAGACGATGTAACTGTAGCAGGTTTGCTGGTTTTGGAAAATGATGGGATTGGGAATCTTAGTTTGGAGTTGATAGGAGCAGGGGCGTTGATCTCTCTGCACGATGTCAATGGAGATGATCACCTCGACTTTTTAATCAGTAGGGGTTCGGAATTACTATGGCTCTTGTACGATGAAGGCTATAGCGATGAGAATACAATCTCGATTACGCCGTTTCAAGGGTTGGGTCAGCTAGTTTTGCCTGCTGTGGGAGACCTGAATAATGACTCATTCCCGGATTTGGTTTTGGCAAGCTATGTCATTGAGATTGGAGGCGGAATTACTGTGGCAGCACCACTGGAAATTAAGGCACTCTTGTCGCAGGCCTCGCTTGAATACGAGTTGAGTGATTTGCTCGTCGAGGAGCCTACAACGGTTGTAAATGGCCAGGGCTTCTGGGAGTTAGCCGCTTCTCGACAAACAATGGTTCAGGATTTTGACCAAGATGGCAACTTGGATATTGTCTACGGGCATGAACGAAATTGGAGCATGTTACGAGGTGACGGCACAGGAGAATTTTATTCTCCCAACACAGTGCTAAGCTCTAGTGATGTGGGAGTTATGATTGAATCGGCAGACGGTCCTCTAATCGGCTGTTATAACAATGGCAGGGGAAATGTGCTTCCCGGTGATCCAATGATCATTGAGATTGTGAATTTTAAGTATCCTTCAGACCTAGAACTCGGCTTTAGAATTGGGGGGCAGTTTGGGCAGGTGTATGCAGATGATATATTGGGCCTTGGAAGCGACCAGCTGATTATTACCAATCAGGATCGCTGCGAAATACGCGTCTATTTGAGGCAAGAGGATGGTTCCTGGCAGGACCTGTTACTTTACAGCGCCCCTAATTGCAGATACGGAGCCTTAGCATTTCGTGACCAAAACTCTGATGGTCTAACAGACATCCTGCTATCTCATGTGCGTAGTTATCTTATCGATACCAAACTGAACGGTGGAGGTCTGGATTTTGGTCAAGACGGTTTTCGTTACAGTGCTGAGGTAAATACCTCCATGGCAGTGGTTGATGGGCACCTCCTCGTGACAGAAGGTATAATCGGTGAGAACTATCTGCTCAAAGAGCTCATCACCAATGAAGAGGGGCAATATATCGGTGTGGATACACTGGCTATTGCTCCGCCATACGATGCAGGACTGCCTCGCATTCGGGCTATTTGCAAGAATTTTTTTGAAAATGGTGACTTGAATGTACTCACTGTTACCGACTCAAGTATGATCGTACGTTCTGTAACTGGTGATCTCAGCAATCAGACCAGTGTTGCTTTCGCTCATTTTTCAAGCTATCCAAAATTTGCCCGCTTCGATCAAGACAATGATGGAGATGAGGACTTCTATTATTTGGTCCCTGCAGAGGGGCAGAGAAATGGGCTATACTTCTTTGAAAATCTTTCCGGTACGCTTGCCGAGCCTGTTTTTTTTGAAGCTGATCGGGATTTGTACCAGGCTTTCGCATTCAATCTGAATGGGGATGGGCTCGCAGATTTCTTTGCACGTGATGTGGATAACAATTTGATTACAATTGCGCAATTGCCGGATGGGAGTCTGGCCTTCCAACAGGAGCTAGAGCAGAATATTCAATATATCAGACCAAGAATATTTGATGCCGATCTCGATGGGGATTCGGATGTCGCAATCCAGTATCGCCTTATCACAGGAGGAAATATAGCAAAACTCTTCATGACAGACTCATTGGCACAGATGCATGCACATGATTTGATCGTTGCAGATGCTTTAACGTCTTCTTTTCAAGTAGCGGATCTGGTAGGAGACGAACAGTTGGAACTAGTGCAGATTTCGCACGCTCCTGAAAACTCTTTGCGTATTTACACAAATGACAATAGCAGCACAGCACTGGGTCCTGCTTTTATGGAGAGCAATAACACTGGAATAAGTTTCTACCCAAATCCGGTACATGATCAAATGAATATTACAGGTCTTCATCAACCAGCTCAGTACAAGTTGTATGATCTTCTTGGACGAATGCTAGCAGAGGGAGCCATTGATCCGAAACATGCTGTGCTTGATCTGCGGTGGCTTAGCCAGGGGATTTATACACTGGAGCTTGAGACGGAAGAGCTGAAACAGTCCTTTAGGTTTATTCGTGCCTTAGACAGAGAATAGTAGCGGTACTATTAGTTGCCAGGGCCTGAGGTACTAGAGGCCGGCGGTCATGTAGCTCTGGCTATCCTTCCTTCTTGCACCTTGGTTGACAAAAAGATAGGGTCATTTAACCTGTCTTAGAACACAGCATCGATGGTTATGCATTTTTTAGAGCAAAGCAGATTTCGAATCACTGTCACTGCATTTAATCTGCTTAGGTAAAGACTGCTCGTAGATGCAGATTGAAACGCAACTAAAGGAACCACCTAGGGACTTTAGGGATAGGGAATCAATAACTGTCCGATTTTGACGTCGCTGGAAATGAT
>JAHDEE010000420.1 GCA_020629005.1 Chitinophagales bacterium | reverse complement strand
CAAAAAGATAAGCTCCTCAAAGGTGTTACGAACTTTGTTTACGCAGCACTAGTGCAGCCATATCGATGGTGCATTGTAAATGTCTAACTATACCTGCGCCATCAAGTAAGATGCGCAACTGAGGAGCATTCATTCGTTCCTGCAATCTGCAAGCTGAGCTATTCCTATGGGTTTGGGAAGTCGATGCTATGCCCAATAGGTTTCAGATATAATACGGCATAAAGCCTAATATGACAGTTTTAAGCAAAAAAATATAATAGAAAGAAACAAGCCAAATAGATGCTTATATTTAAGCGTACAAAAAAAGGCGACCCGCAGGCCGCCTTGAATGTTTTCACAACGGAATAATCCTTATTGTGATTAGCTCGAAATTGTACCCAAATATACATACTTATAGGCAATTATGAAAAAAATACTAGGACTTGACCTCGGCACGACATCTATAGGCTGGGCATTTGTGGAGGAAGCGGAGCATGAGAAGGAGAAAAGTAGCATCAAAAGGTTGGGGGTGCGGATTGTGCCTCTCGACTCAAAGAATGTGGATGAATACACAAGCGGGAATGCAGTTTCCTTGAATATGGCTCGAAGGATGAGTAGGGGAGCCAGGAGAAACAATCAGCGATTTAAGTTACGCAGGGACCAATTGCAGGCTCTGTTACTCGATATTGGCTTTATCGAGAGTGTTAGTGACATCCAGCGAGACAAGGTTCAACTCTGTTCGGCTTGCAGCAAACGGAAAGAAGAAAATATGCCAGCCGAAGCCTGCAATTGTAAGATGGATCAGAGTTATGCTTTGAGGGCAAAAGCCGTTTCTGAAAAAATTGGCAAGCAGGACCTGGCCAGGGTCTTGATGATGTTTAATCAAAAGCGTGGATATAAAAGCAACAGGAAAGCCAGCAATACGGATGAGGAACAAGGCGACTACCTAAGTGCAATTTCTGATCGAGATAAAGAATTGAAGGAGAGGGGGCTTACCATAGGGCAAAAGTTGCACGAGGTTTTGACTAAGAATCCTGGGGCAAGCATAAAGCGCATGATCTATTCCCGTGCCTCTTATATTGCTGAGTTTGATGCTATCTGGGCAACACAGGCAAAGTACCATAAGGAGCTGACAGAGGAACTCCGGATCAAGATCAGAGACCACATCATTTTCTACCAGAGACGCTTGAAGTCCCAGAAGGGGTTAGTAGGAAAATGTACTTTTGAAACCCAAAGAAGGGCGGTCCCGTCTTCCTCACCATTGTTTCAGGAGTTTAAGATCTGGCAACAGATCAATAATTTAGTCTTGCAGGATGCCAATTGGATCGAGATTCCTTTGGAACTAGAGGCAAAGCAAGTACTATTTGAATTGATGAACAGTAATGCAAGATTGACAAAAACTCCCTTGCTAAAAGCTCTTAACTTGTCTACCAAGACCAAGGTCAATTTTGACAAAATTGAAGCCAACACCACTAGAGGTAAACTACTCGAAGTGTTCAAAGAACAAAAGATCAAGGACCTCAGCCTGCTCGATCTCGATCTGTCATTGACTGGCAATGACTTTGATAAGCAGCCCTTTTATCAGCTATGGCATTTAATCTACGCTGCAGAAGAAGATGAAGTACTGATAAGCAAGTTACAAGAGAAGTTTGGTTTTAGTCTGGAACAATCGAAAGCGCTGGCCAAGGTCAATTTCTCAGATGCCTATGGTCGTCTGAGTGCCAGGGCCATCCGCAAGATTCTGCCTTTTATGAAGGCGGGTATGACCTACGATAAAGCCTGTCTAGAAGCTGGCTACAAGCACAGCGATAGTATGACGGTGGAGGAAAATGAGGCTAGAGAATTATTGGATAAGATACCAGAACTAAAGAAGAATAGTCTGCGAAATCCGGTGGTCGAGAAGATTCTGAATCAGCTGATCAATCTGGTCAATGCGATCATCGAAGATGATGAGCTTGGTAGGCCTGATGAGATTCGGGTGGAGCTGGCGAGGGAGCTTAAGATGAATGCGAAGAAGCGATGGTCGGTCAAGAAGCGAAATGACGAGCTGGAAAGGGAAAGAAAGAAGTTAAAGGAAAAATTGAGTAAGGAGTTTGGTCTTAGAAAAGTGAGCCGAAATGACATCATAAAGTATCAGTTATGGGTGGAGACCAATGGTATTTCCCTGTATACGGGGGAGACTATTGAACCAAGCTTGCTGTTTAACACAAACCAGTATGACATAGAGCATATTGTACCCAAGGCCAAACTCTTCGATGATTCCTTTCTAAATAAGACTTTGTGCGAAGCGGCGGATAACAAGCAAAAAGGAAAGTTGACCGCCATGGAGTATATGGAACAGTTTCGACCAGATGAAATGGGACGCTATCTCAAGTCAATCAAGGAGAATAGGAAGATTAATCCGGGGAAGGTGGCGAGGCTTACTATGAAAACTGAAGAAATTCCGGACGATTTCATTGCCCGGCAAATAAGAGAAACCCAGTACATCTCTAAGGAATCGATGAAGCTGCTGCGTATGGTTTGTCGAAATGTCTGGGCCAGTAGTGGCACCATCACCAATCATTTGCGACGACAATGGGGACTACCAGACATCATTCAGGATCTCAACCTTGAAAAATATCAGGCGCTGGGACGTGTAGAAAGGGTCAAGGATAAGCATGGGAGAGAATACAACTTGATCAAGGATTGGAGCAAGCGGGAAGACCACAGACATCATGCTGTGGACGCATTAGTGGTTGCATGCACCAAACAAGGCTACATACAGAGGCTCAATACCTTGCATGAAAGAGAAAGCACCATCAATGATTCAGTATGGCGTCCTCAAGCACCCTGGAAGAATTTTTATCAGGATGCTCGCGAAGCACTGGAAGGTATTTTGGTCTCGTTCAAGAGTTCCAACAAGGTCGTCACCAGAGCCAGAAACAAATTCAAAGTAAAAGGAGAAACCAAAGTCCAACACACCCTCACCCCACGTGGGCAATTGCACAAGGAGACGGTCTATGGCAAGATCAAGCGATATGCCCAAAAGAAGACCAAGCTCAGCAAGAAATTTGATCAGGTGGAGATGGTAGTCAATCCGGAAATAAAGGCATTACTGGTCGCCCGTTTGGCAAAACATGGTGATGATCCAAGCAAAGCCTTTGCGAATCTAAAGAAAGA
>JAHDEE010000113.1:14641-19544 GCA_020629005.1 Chitinophagales bacterium | reverse complement strand
AACGAAGGATGACAGAAATAGAAGCCCTTAAAGGTGTTGCGGACTTCGTTTGCGCAGCACTAGATCGGTAGGGCAAGCTGACAAGGCTACTACCACCTATCTACATCCCGTCAATTTTGGCCAATTTGACCCTACAAAGCCCGAATTCACAGCCGGAAGAGCTACAGCCAAATACACATAACAAAGTACATATTCCCATGATTCTGCGCAAAGAGATTGCCAATGTATAAGCCACAACTGTACAATTTTTAGCATAAAAATATTTCAAAAATTGTCTCATTTTTTTCACTGTGTTATCTGATTGAAAGACAGCAATGTAGCTCAAAAGTAGACACTAGTGTCCAAATTAATGTTGCATCGTGTAGGACTTCTGTAGTATCTTTGGTGTAACAAAAGCGCAGGACAAGACGCTTTCTCTCACCACCACCCACCCACCATTGTAGCACATATTAGACAGGAGTGAAAATCTAATGGTCATGATAGCCGCTCCGATTTTTCAATTATATATCAGGAACAATATGAGTATCCAATTTTCTAACCTCTTCGCTACTGCCATCTTAATCTTCACTTCTTTCTCTCTAAGTGCACAGATTAACCCTATTTCAACCCTTACAGAACGACTAAATCCTCAAACGGAGGAATGGCAGAAAGTTCAACATACAAGCTTCAGCTATGATGCTGATGGAAACGCCACGGAGCAGATAAGCAATATTTGGGACAATGCAAATGAGGCATGGCGACCAGGTACCAGAACAGCAAACAGCTTTGATCACCAGGGCAACCTGCTTACTGCAGATACAGAAGTGTGGAACAAGCAACAAGAAGATTGGGTATACGCTCAGCGAATTGAGCCACAATACACTAACGGAACAAAGACCGGATCGGCAATGTACATCTGGGATAGCATACAAGCAGATTGGTTGTCTATTGCTGCGCCAATGCAGGATAGAATTACCCAAAGCAGCTCAAAGACTAAAGGTTTCGATCACACTCAGGCTATCACAAACAGCTATGACAACATGGGCAGAGTGATCGAATCTATCATCACCACCACTACAAACGGAAAAATCAGAGTAATGCGAACGCACTACACTTATACAGATGCTTCAAAGACACTTGCCGCTACCGATGTAAACCTAGGAAACTACCCCAACCCTGTGAATACCTGGACATCGATCCAGTTTGAATTGGCTGAGGACGCATACGTTCAGATTGATCTTTTCGACTCCCTTGGAAGAGTGATCTCTAATGTAAGCGACGATTCATTCACAGCAGGTGCTCAGGAAGTGACTTTTGACGCTTCTGACCTCCCGGCGGGAATGTATTACTACAACCTGGTAGTAAACGGAGCACAGGTAGCTGGCAACAGCATGTTCGTAACAGGTCGATAAGCAAAATACTCAGATGTACCTATTATGACCAGTGAGGGGATATCCGGATGGATATCCCCTTTCATCGTTTTCGCATAACTGCAAAGTAAAAAAGAGCCCCACTCCAATGTGGGAGTGAGGCTCAAGTGCCTTAGGCACTAGACTTAGGAAATTAATTGGTTTTAGTGCACAATCACTTTAGAGCTGATTCGCTCAGAACCATTGTCCAAAACCAGTAGATACAATCCAGCTGGTATCGAACTTACATCAAATTGATGTTCCCCTTGTCCATAAGGCAGGTTCACTGAAACTAGCAGTTTCCCATCCTGACTATACAAACCCATTGCAGCCTGTTCAGCAGCTCCCTGTATGTCTACACTTAACAGGTTTGCACCCGGATTTGGAGAAACACTTAGCGTTAAAGTAACCTCTTGTCTATTGTCTATTTCGATGGTGTTTGAGTAAGTGATCGATCCATCTTCATCAACCATCGCAAGGCGGTAGTAGCTCATAATCGGCTCGTAGTCTCTGTCAATGTAGGAATAGCTTTCCGGTCCATTGCCCATCGCCTGGCCTTCAATTCTTGCTAGTTCATGGAATGCTCCTTCTGAGAAGCGTTCCAGCATATAATGAGAAAACTGGACTTCGGAAGCGCTTGTCCAATGAAGCCTGTTGCCCTCATCGCTAGCCCCTCCATTGAAGTCCAGTAGCTCGACATCCAATTTGGTACAGCTGGAAAGCTCCGCAATTCCACCTGTAGCTGTACAACCGTTTGCATCAGTGACGGTAAAAGAAACGGAACCAATAGACTCCGGTACCACAGTGATCGAAAACAAACCTCCGGTCCATTCTGAATCGTTGAAATCACCGCTGATCATATAAGGTGCGGTACCATTCAAAATCAAAGTCGTAATGGTAGCCTCACCTGTTTCATCATTACAGTTTTGCGAAGAGTCCAAAAACAAATCACATCCCACCGTTGCACAAGAGCCAGGATCGCTTACTGTTCCGGAGCCAATGCATTCAGGATCATCGCTATCAGTGGCATTCAATACAATATCCCCAGCACCAGCAGATCCCAGTAGGAAGGTGACTTGTGTAGCTGTATTGTAAGGGTACGGACCTGCTGGCTCAAGATTGGGATAATCCAGGGTGAAAGTGCTTCCGCCGCCGGTACTGCTGGCGCTAATTTCTGCCGTGATATAATCGTCATCCTGGGCATCAGGGGTATTATTGTCATTGCACTGTACATTGGAAATATTCACCGATACACCACAACCAAGGGGTCCTCCGCAATTGTCTTTCACAGGCACATCCAATGCGCAGCCAGTTTCCAAATCGGTGATGGTAAAAAAGGCGACTCCGCCTGCGCCAACTGTATGTCCACTGGCAGTGAAAGTACTTGCAGCTCCATAAGTAGCTGTGCCTGGACTAACTGTGCCAATACCATCTGTAGGTGCAATCGAATAACCCATGGTGCCTGTGCCAGCCCCAAAAGGATCAAGCTGAATCAACAAGTTGCTTCCCTCACATCCCGGGTCCTTCTGTCCTGCCCACAAGCAGGTCGCTTCTGCACAACTGCCTGTCGGCCGCTTGCCATAGCGGGTTACTGGTGCACAGGTTCCATCACTAATGGATATAGCGAAGATGCTGCCATTTCCAATGACTATTTCTATCGTTCCATCAGCAGTATCAGCAGGATTATCACCTTGCAATGTCACAGAACTGTTGATGTCTACGGCAAGTGTTACGGCACTATTAGAACCGCTGTAGGGAATGTTGGCATACCACTGATCATCAAAACAGCTATAGCTCAGATCACAGAGGGATACTCCTGCACAGGTCTGATAATCCACTGTGCAAGCTGTGTTGGGGCTGTAGCTCAAAGGCATACCTGTTTCCGCGACAGAGCTGGTTCCATCAGTGGCATTATCACCACTGACCATCCAGTTGCTCACATCAAACATACCACCGTTTGGGCAACTGTTGTCATTTCTGTGAAACCATCCATCATTGTATCGTTCAGGATCACCAGAGGAAATGCCTCCCGTACCGTATTGATCCTCGATAATACTGTTACATGTAAGGTAGATGGTGTTACTGGTACCAGGCGCAGAAACAACGGGGCTAGAGTCATCTACATAGTCAGGTGCAAATCCGAAGTAGGCAGTAAAGTCTTCTTCGTCTACTGCGATCCAAAGGCAAGTACCAGCAGTAGCTGCAACTTCTGGAAATCTGTATTCGCCCGCCAGCAAATCATTGTTGTCTGGAGAAGCAGTCGCTTCTGAGATCAACGCATATACGCTTAGGTCTTCAATGTCTGCATTAGCACAGACTTGTAATGCGGCTTCTGCTCCTGCTGGTGGTTCAATTCCAGCACTAATCACGAGCTTTCCACAGTCGGTACATTGCGCATTTATGCCTAGGTAAAGGCAAGACAATGCCCAATAAAGAATTAATATTCTTTTCATGATAATGTTAAATTAGAGTTTATGAAAAATTGTCTTTTCTAGCTTACATTCCCTTCATATTTCTTTGTACGTTTGTCTTCACCTCGCTGTTATTTTACAAAAGCAGGTGGGCTTATCACTTGATATTTTCGCTTCATTTCTTGACACTAAAGTACAGTCAGACAAAGGCTTAGGCAATCACAATTTTTGCCAATCATAAATGCAGTAATGCCTGAAACAAGAAGCTAGCAAGCTGAAAATCAACACCTTAAGCCATTTTGAAATTAATCGGAAAATGAATGCTCGACAGCACATTTATGGTTTGATTTCCGGCCTTTCCAAGCAGGAAAAGCGTTTTGTGAAATCTCATCTCAACAACTTCGACGGAAAAAACAAAATCTACATTCGCGTCTTTGATGCCATTGTCAAACAGAAGGGCCTGGATGATCAGGCAATCAAGAAGCACTTCAAGGGAGAGTCATTTGTGAAGCACTTTCCGGTGGTCAAATCCAAACTGTCTTCCTTGGTCCTTCAAGCCCTACGCACTTTTGATTCGGACAAAGGACCGGCCGAACAGCTTCGTTCACTACAAGGCAATGTTAAGCTGCTCATCGATCGGGGGCATTACGATATGGCATTGGTTCAGGCTCAAAAGGGAGCAAAACTTGCGACTTGCTCTGGCCTTCTGGATCAAGAAATCTATTTCGCAAAAGAAGTGGATCATGTGCATGCATTAAAGTTCTACAGTGCAGATGATCTGGAAGGGCATTCCAAGCGAATCAAGACCAAAGTAGAACTGTGCAAGACCTTCCATTTGCACTTGCAATACGAAGCCCTTGGCCAGCAGCTAGACATGTTAAGACTGCGCAAAGGTACCAGAACGGAGGAGCGACTGGAAAGGGCAGAGCAGCTTTTCAATGATCCTCTGCTCTCCGGACCAGCTCCACAATATTGGCGCTCTGCCATTTTATACAACCACGCTCGCTGTACCTATTTTTCCATCTCTAGTCTGGTCCCAGAATACAATGCGCAGGTTAGAGCATCTATTAAAATCTTTGAGGAGCAGCCGAAGATCAAAGAGAT
>JAHDEE010000113.1:9834-14541 GCA_020629005.1 Chitinophagales bacterium | reverse complement strand
CGCAACTACTGTTTGATTGCTTATTCACATTTCGGTTGTGGAAGATTTGAGCTCACTGAAAAAATTTGCACACAACTGGAAGACTGTGGGTTCCTCAAGCAATTTCCTGATTTTCTCCTGCACGTAAGGATCATGCAGTTGCTCAGGTTGTTAGAGCAGGAGGAATACGACCAGCTGGATTACCGGATGAAAAATACTCGTATGGCCTTTTCCAGAGGAGACTGCTATCACGAATTTGAAAAGCATCTCTTATCCATGATCAGCCGACTTGTTAAAGCCCGTTCCAATCAAGATAAAATGGATTGCCTCAGCAGTTACAAGGAGTTGTTCCTGACCTTGAAAAACGACCCTTGCAATCAAGGCGGATTCCGAAGGTTCGACATTTGTTGGTGGATTGATCAGAAGATTTCCGAGCAGGGACGGCGCAGCCAACGATAACAGTACTAGCAAAACCAAACTGTATTAACATTGCAAGTCTCAGATTATCAATCTGGTACAACTCAGCCAGGAATACGGTTTGAACTGGTAGAAAAAGTGGCAACACATCTCCAAATGCACTATCTTGTATATATGAGATGGGTATTCGGCCTTATTATTATCATCTTTAGCAGTTACTATTTCGCAGATTTAAACTTTAACAAATCTGATCGATTCTGGGGAAGCTATCAAGTATCCGCCTGCGGGCAGGATGATTATTATTTGACTTTGTATCAGGAAGAAGGAAAAACCATCCTGCTCAATAATCTTGCGGGCGAAGGCCTATCAGCTGTAGGCGAACTTTGTGATGATCTTGTGCATTTTGAGCCGCAGCAACTGCACTCAATTCATGGACCAGAATTACACTTTCACGGCTGGATAAGCCTGGAACGCGGGCGATACGTGTTTAGCTTTGCCTCCGGCTACGGACAGGAAGAGACCCTGCAGGTGATTGGCGACATCAAACGGTTGTAGGTGCTGGGATTTAAGATTTGACCGTCATCCCAAAACCCAAAACCCAAAATAAACTTGATTAAATGAACAAATGTTCATACATTTGTGTTAAGTAAGCTAGTGAAGCAGTTAAAACGAAATATCAGTTACGAACAATTGGAGATAGTTGCCAAAGTCTTAAAGGCAATTTCTCATCCTGTGAGACTGGAAATTCTGGAGATTCTAGAAGTAGAAGAACCATTATCGGTAAGCTCAATCAGGGAACGTTTATCAAGCGAGGTAGAACAGTCTATGCTATCGCATCATTTAATCAAACTGAAGGATAAGGGTGTGTTGTGTTCGACAAAAGAGGGAAAGAATATCCTCTATCGAATTCAGGACAGGCAGATTTTGAAGATTTTCGACTGTATGGAAAAGTGCTCGTTCATTTGACTTTTTTTGCACCATAAAATGAATGAATGATCATTTGTTAATTTAATCTATTATGGAATATTGGGGTTTAGGAGCTGCATTGGCAATTGGTGTTTCTTTGGGCATGATCGGGGGAGGCGGATCTATCTTGACCGTTCCGGCTATGGTATATCTAATGGGTATAAATCCGGTACTCTCAACTGCCTATTCATTGTTTGTTGTTGGGACTGCTTCTATGACCGGTGCACTGGGGTACTTTAGAAAGGGATTGGTTAATTTTAAAACCGCCCTTGTATTTGCCGTTCCATCTGTAATAGCAGTGTACCTGACCAGACTCTATCTCGTTCCCGCAATTCCTCAACATCTCTTTGATATTGGTACCATAGGCGTGACAAGAGATCTTGGAATCATGGTATTCTTTGCATTTGTAATGCTACTTGCTGCGATCTCAATGATCAGAGCTGGGGCCAAACCAGATGAGCATGAAGAAGCTCCCCAGCAGTTTAACTACCCCCTGATCATTGTAGATGGACTGTTGGTAGGGACCGTTACTGGTATTGTCGGTGCCGGAGGAGGGTTCTTGATTGTACCGGCTTTGGTGCTTCTTGCGAAATTACCAATGAAAGAAGCAGTAGGCACATCGCTGCTGATTATAGCCGTCAAATCTCTGTTTGGCTTTATGGGAGATGTGCAATCGGGAGCTCTGATTGACTGGGAATTCTTGTTGTCTTTTACGTGCTTCGCAGTATTTGGAATCCTGCTTGGCAGCTTTCTTGCCAGTCGTGTTAGTGCTAAATGGCTGAAGTCTTCATTTGGCTGGTTTGTGCTGGTGATGAGTATGTTTATTTTGTGTAAAGAACTATGTTAAACTTTTAGTAATGACAGTAGAACAAATTTATACCGGTTGTTTGGCTCAAGGAGCCTACTATATCCGAAGCAAAGGAG
This sequence comes from Chitinophagales bacterium, assembly GCA_020629005.1. Taxonomy (GTDB): domain Bacteria; phylum Bacteroidota; class Bacteroidia; order Chitinophagales; family UBA2359; genus JAHDDV01. The sequence goes on along the minus strand of JAHDEE010000113.1, from coordinate 12,255 downwards.
AGGCGGTGATCATTGATCCACTAAGAGAAGTATCCCCTTACATAGAACGCGCAAAGAAGGATGGAGTAGAAATAAAATACGTATTTGAGACACACTTCCACGCTGACTTTGTGAGTGGGCACCTTAGCCTGGCCGAAAAGACTGGTGCAACGATCATCTATGGGCCAGAGGCCGATCCAAAATTTGATGCCTACATAGCTAAAGACGGCGAGAAGTTTCAAGTAGGCGATGTCACTTTGACCGTATTGCACACACCAGGGCATACGATTGAAGGCAGCACATTTCTATTGCGCGATGAAAACGGGAAGGATGTAGCAATCTTTACCGGAGACACCCTATTTCTTGGAGATGTAGGAAGACCTGACCTGGCACAAAAAGATAGTGGCTATACAGAAGGCCAACTTGCAGGTATGCTCTTTGACAGTCTGCGCAACAAGATAATGCCGCTTGCCGATGACTTAATGGTATATCCAGCACATGGTGCCGGCTCAGCTTGTGGAAAACGAATGATGAAGGAGACAAAGGACACGCTGGGCAATCAAAAGAAAGTCAATTATGCTTTGCGAGCCGATATGACTAAAGAGCAGTTTATTGCAGAAGTGACAGATGGGCTAGGAGCGCCACCAGCTTACTTTCCGATGAATGTGCAATTGAACAGAGAAGGATACAGCGATATTGATAAGGTGTTGGGAGCCGGAACGCAAGCATTGAGCACCGATGAATTCATGCACATCGCTGAAACAGACGATGTACTCATTCTGGATGTTCGCAAATCTGCCGAATATGCAGCTTGCCATATACCAAACAGTATATTTATTGGCTTGGACGGTAGCTTTGCTCCCTGGGTAGGAGAACTATTGGTGGATGTGAAGCAAAGAATCCTGTTGATCGCTCCGGCAGGCAGAGAGGAAGAGGCGGTGACCAGACTCGCTCGTGTAGGTTTTGACCATTGTCTCGGATATCTATCTGGCGGCATGGAAGCCTGGAAAGCCTCAGGAAGAGAAACCGGAGAAATCAAAAGCATAAGTGCAGAAGCATTTGCACAAGAGCATAAAGATGCGTTCGTGATTGATGTACGTAAGCCTACGGAATACCAATCACAGCACTTGCTGGAGGCAAGGAACCTCCCTTTGCAGACGCTTCGATCCAATATCTCACAACTGCCCGAGGAAGGAGATATCGCCGTTCATTGCGCGGGTGGATACAGATCGATGATCGCAGCCTCCATCATGAAGGCAAATGCGGTTCACAACCTGATCAACATTGAAGGTGGTTTTGGCGCTATCTCTGAAACAAACTTGAAAACCACAGAATTCGTTTGCCCTACAACCTTATAGTATTTACGGCTTAATTGAAATTTGAAGTAATGATTGAATTTATATCTCAAGCCTGGCCCTGGTATGTTTCTGGGCCGATGATCGCCCTGGTAATGTTTCTTCTACTCTGGGCAGGCGGCAACTTTGGTGTCTCCGGAAATCTGAGAACCATCTGCGCTATGGGTGGGGCCGGCAAACATGTATCTTTCTTTAACTATCATTGGAAAGGACAGCTTTGGAATCTGGTTTTCATTATAGGTGCGATTGGCGGTGGCTTTATCGCATCTAACTTTCTTTCAGATCCAGCGGAATTGCAGATATCCCAAGCAACGGTGCAGGATCTTGCAGGGCTGGGTATTACCTTCAATGGAGGACTGGCCCCGGAGCACTTGTTTAGCTGGCAGAGTCTCACAAGCCTACCAGGGTTTCTGGTCTTGGTGCTTGGCGGATTTCTGGTAGGATTTGGCGCGCGCTGGGCAGGCGGCTGTACTTCCGGCCATGCTATTAGTGGTCTGTCCAATCTACAGATTCCTTCACTTATTGCAGTAGTCGGTTTCTTCATCGGCGGATTATTAATGACGCATGTCCTGTTTCCCATCATATTCTAATAGCATTAACATGAAACTTCTCAAGTATCTTTTGATCGGTGTCTTGTTCGGAATAGTAATGACTAAGTCGGAAGCGATTTCCTGGTATCGCATGCAGGAAATGTTTCGCTTTCAATCCATCCACATGTACGGTATCATTGGCTCAGCATTGGCCATAGGAGTGCTGATGATCCAGTGGATGAAGCGCAGTCAGTTTCGCAATGTGGAAGGAGATGTCGTAGTCTTTAATGACAAGAAGCGCAGCATCGCCCGCTACTTGTTTGGAGGCACCATTTTTGGGCTTGGATGGGCGCTTTCCGGGGCATGCCCTGGCCCAATGTTTACCCTGCTGGGCAATGGCTTCTCCGTCTTCATCGTCGTGATTTTTAGCGCGGTGGTGGGAACGCTGGTTTATGGTATGTTGCGGAACGTACTACCCCATTAGTCATTGGTCATTGGTCATTAGTCTTTAGTCTTTAGTCACAATCACTAATCACCAGTCACTAATCACCAGTCAC
>JAHDEE010000113.1:0-9734 GCA_020629005.1 Chitinophagales bacterium | reverse complement strand
CCTGCACAAATCTGCTGACTCACTTCACTGCTAATCGACTCTAGCACCTCAAGGCTGAGCGTACGGGTCGAATCGCAGCCAGCGCCAGACACAAACGTATCTTCATAAACCCCACTCGCTTCATAACCCTCGAAACTATCACCTTCACAAATCTGCTCACTAACTTCACTGCTAATAGACTCCAGCACCTCAAGGTTTAACGTGCGGGTGGAATCACAGCCAGCGCTAGAAACAAACGTATCCTCATACACGCCACCGACTTCATAACCTGCAAAGCTGTCACCTTCACAAATCTGCTCACTAACTTCACTACTAATAGACTCCAGCACTTCAAGGTTTAACGTGCGGGTCGAATCACAGCCAGCGCTAGACACAAACGTATCCTCATACTCGCCACCGACTTCATAACCTGCGAAACTATCTCCTTCACAAATCTGCTCACTCACTTCACTGCTGATCGATTCAAGAACTTCAAGGTTGAGTGTACGGATCGAATCGCAACCAGCACTGCTGGTAAATGTGTCTTCATATTGCCCGGCAAGACTGTAGCCTTCAAACATATCACCTTGACAGATCGATTGCTGTACCGTGCTGGTGATAGCGGGCAACACTTCCAAAATCAGCGTACGGGTGGAATCACAGCCAGCAGTAGTAGTAAAGGAATCGGTGTACGTACCTGCCAGACTATAACCGCCTTCATATACCTGCCCCTGGCAAATACTAGCTTCGATTGTCTCTGTAATATTGCTTTGAACGGTTAGTGTCAGATTGACCAGAGAGTCACAGCCAGCCGTAGTGATGAAGGTATCTGTGTAAACTCCTGAAGTACTGTGGCCATTTACGGAGCCACCTTCACAAATGCTTTGACTGATGTCCACTGTGGCATTTGGAAAGACAGTCAGGTTTAGGGTTCGAATAGAATCCAGACCGGTGCTACTAATAAAAGTATCCTGATAGGTACCCGCAAATGAGTAGCCTTCAAAAGTCTCTCCTTCACAAATCTGTTGGTTCACCGTAGTGGTGATCTGTGTGATCGGACTTTCCTCAAATGGATCAGACCATTTCTCTTCCGTCAGCAAGGAGTGATCCGTCATGGTTTTCATCCAGTCGATCAAACCCTGCTTTTCTTCATCAGTGAAATTTTGAGCAGAACTGATTTGGAACAGCAGAGAAGGTCCGCCTTGCAAATCTTTCTCGTCGTTGTAGAACTCGATCAATTCTTCAAGAGTGGCGAATCGACCATCATGCATGTAGGGAGCCGTTAGTTCGATATTGCGCAAATCGCGCCCCTTGAAGGTATTGTTTGCAAAGGCCTCATTCCATTCAGCCACGCCAAAGTCATCTTCATCTACGATTCCATTGTCCATGAAAATTCGAAAGGCATCATCGATTTGATCTGGAAAGTCTGTGACAAAAGACTGATTACCATGAGAATGACAGCCGATGCAGGTCAAATTGAAAATGTTTTGTCCGATCAGCTCAGACTCGGTGAATTCCAGGTTTGGATCATTGTTGACCTGATCGAATCTGGAATTGAAAGTATTGATCGATCCGATGAATTGTGCCAGCGCATCGGTCACCCTATCCATGCTCACTTCCGAACTTCCAAAGGCATTTTGGAACAGTTCTTCATAATAGGGTGCCCCATTGATCGCTGCAATAAGCCCCTCTTCTGTTTGGTTTAGCTCGTTGTCGTTTGCAAACGGCTCCGCCAAAGCATCGCGAAAGTGGTTGACTTGAGCATCCCAGAAAAACCGATAATTGCCGGACCAGGCCAAATCATTGAGCTGCATGGAATTGCGTCTCGTAGAGTCATTGACACCCAGTGATTTGCTGATGTCATCGGCAAAGGAAAACTCCTGCTGATGACAAGAGCCGCAAGATATGGTTCCGCTGCTGCTCAGTCGCTTGTCATAAAACAAAACCCGACCTAGTGTGGCACCATGATCTGTAATATAATCGAAGGCATTAGGGTCAATGATCGCGCCAACATTAAAGGCAAAGTCTGCGGGAATGGTAATGTCTGAGTAATTGTAAGGTACTTCGGGCAAAAGTGGATCGCCTCCTTCGGGGGGTGGCGCTACCCGACTCTTGAGCTGGTGTGTGAGAAACAACACACCGAGCACCAATAGGCAGAGATGTAATCTGCTCTTGATAGAGAATTGCATGAAACTGTCATTTTTAGGTAAACAAATAGCCTCTTTCCTGCCACATCGAAGGCAGGTCAGCGCTCACAAAAAATGAACAGTCTTTTGATTTATGTTAAATCCTGGATTGGGTGTGTACTACAAAGAAATAAGTAGTAAAGAAGTTTCAAACTGGAAGGGTGTGCCTGCTGAGTTTCCTCTACAAGCTGCAAGTTAGCACTTTTTTTTCAGCCGGCAAGCCTTTTTTATCACTATAGTCGCGCTGGACAGGCCTGTCAAAATAGCCCCGGGCGAAGTGGTATGCGGCCTGCAGCCAGCGTGGCGAATGCATGCCAGCAGGGGCTCCGACCAAAGGAGGAGACCCTGATGGCATTGCATGAGCAGCTGGATGCGGGCCGCATACAAGCGGAGCACGGGACTAACGGTAACGCGACCGAATCCATTTCGCTCCTAAACATTCTTAAGTATCAATCAACGATTGTCAAGCGTACAAATTCGGCAATAGCTCATTCACACTTCGTGCAGTTTCACAAATGAGCTGAGCAACTAAACCCATACGCAATAATCGCATATTTATTTACTGCCATTGTCCGCCCAACTCCTTGTAGGCGCCAAGCACATTGGTAATCCCTTGTGTCTCTTCAGCCGTCAAGGATCGCTCAGAATAGAATGAGCTGCCATGTTGACGCACCAGCACAACTTTGGAAGTCTGTACATCCATGGCCATAGCGATAAGATCTGCATCAGCCGCTTTATCAAACCAGCTCCAGTTGAAGCCATCCTTTTGCCCTTCGGAGGGAGTCCCTTCCGGGTAAATCATGTAGGAATTTTTGTCCGTTCTTACCTCTACGCCCTTGAGCTCCAGATCCGTTTCTCCGTAGTATTGATTTCTAAAGCGAATCCAGGGACTACCGGTGGCTTTTTTGCCAAGATAGAAGTGCATTGAGTTTCTATTGACCAGCTTAGTGGTGTTATTGTCGTAGTACCATTTTGTGCCGTCTTCATTGATCGCTCGCATCTTGCCGACAAAGAAATTGCTGTCGGCACCATTGCCCAGACTGGAATGAACATTGGCTTTTGGTTTGTTTTTTTCGGAACATCCCTGCCATGCGAGGGCAAAAAGAATGATCACAATTAGTAAGGTGAGTTTTTTCATGTGTTTCGTAAGTTTTTGAAATGGAAGCTTGTATGCTTCATGAGGGATGGGCCCGAAATGGGCCAAGGTGGATTGGCTCGGTGCAAAGGTCGTCTTAATTACTTGATTATTCGCCAAATTTTGTTAAAAGTACCTGCTGCTGATGCAATATTATTGAAGTATCTTGCCAGATGGCGCGAAAGAAAGCAAATTTCAATCTGGATGAAATTCGGAAATTTACGGAGGAGAGCGTGTGGCAGGAGGGCGAACAACTGCACGAACAGGGTTTCTTTAAGTCGGTCTACAAGATCGGAAGTCGCTTTGAGGCTCGGGGCAAAGAGGAGCTGCCCGGATTGGTTCGCATTGAAACCGGAGAAATGGTATTGAGCCATTCTTGTGCTTGCGAAGAACAGCCTAAAATTTGCAAACATGTGGTAGCCCTGGCTCTTCGAATCGAGGAGGGAAAATTTACGAATCGCACGGCAAAAATTGCCGTAAGAAAGTCGGTGCAGGAAGTGAAAGAGACCATTTCCAATCGCGATAAGGTGCTCTTTCTGGATGAGCTTTTACATGACAATGAGGAAGTTGGAAAACTGTTTTTGCAGCGCTTCGGTCAGCAGCCGGCTAGCCTTCAAACCCTTGCTGGAAGAATGCACATTAACCAATGGCTGCTTGCACAAATACAGGACATTAAAGTGTCAAAGTATGCGAAAAAGAAAGGTTATATGTATTCCGATGGATATTATGACTTCGAGAAACTGGAGAATTATCTGAGTGATCTGCTCGCCGAGGTTGTTTCAGAAGGCAGGAGATTCTTGTACAAAGGCTTTTTTCGTTCGGCGATTCAATGCTACTCCGCTTGCATGATCACAAATGAAGAGTGGAAAGCTGCTATTGCAAAATGGCCGGACTATGCCCGATATGAAACTAAGATGCTTGAGACAGTAGTGGTCCCGTGTATGATGAGTATCAATGACCAACTGCTTGCAGCAAAAATGAGCAATCAACATGTGATGTCATTTTTTGAGGTGATGCATATGTGTTTGGATGAACTGCATCCCTACTGGAATATTTGTTTGCAAGGGATTTGTAAAACAAAGAAAGCTGCCAATCTGTTTCTTGACTATTACGGTGAGCTAATGGCTAAGAAGAGAGCCTTTCGCCGACTGCATATAGAGATGGCAGAACTTCGCGGAAACGCAGCTGAACTGGAAGCGCTGCAATTGGCTTCTCGCTTTGATAATAGAGAACGCTTTTATTATATGCTGGACCTCTATCAATCCAGTAACCGCCAATCGGATCTGGAAAAGATGATCTGGCAAGCTCTGGAGCATCACCCTCTTCTGCTCAGCCCAAAAGCACTTTCTTATTTGCATGGCGACACCAATAGTTCGCTATTTCTGGCCCTCTTCGAAAGGCTCAATAAAGGACACCAAAACTATTACGCAAATCGAGAGCTATCGGAGGAGTTGCAGGATACGCCTTTTGAAGAATTTGCACGAAACAAGTACTTAATGCAGGCGCATATAAGCGACATTGGCAAGTTACAAAACAAGGGGATGTATGGCGAAATGCTGGTAATGGCGCGCCTTCATCCAGATCATAAAATGCTGGCCGAACTGCTGAAGCCCAATATCGAAAAAGCCCCGAAAATTTGTCTTCCGCTCATTAGAAACCGTCTCGAAAAATTGACAAAAAACAAGCTCGACAGCTCAGCTGCAAACCAGTTGCTGGCTTTGCTACGCTTGTTAAAATCCGCCAAGGCAGCAAGTGAGCGCGCCCAGGAAATGCTACTTCATTTCTACAATCATGAGAACACCTCCAGAGATGTCAAGCTGGTTTTTGAGAAATATCAGTTGATAGATTGAGGCTCGCATGTTAGCCTTACACTCGCTTTAGGGATAGGGAATCAATAACTGTCCGATTTTGACGCCGCTGGAAATGATTTAGACGAGGCATTTTTTGACAGCATCCTGGTTGGCTGGTGGAGAAAAATAACGATGGATAAAGCATTTCTTGCAAGTCAAAATGGACAGTAATTGATTCGCAGTCCCTTAGCTACTACTAGAACTTCACAAATTTTGAATTGAATACTTCTCCACTCGTGCCTTTGCCCAGCAGTAGATAAATACCAGCTGACAAATGACTGACCTCTACGGTCTCCCCATCATAAGGCTGCGAAGCCAGTAGTGCACCCTGCATCGAATAGATTTCAAGCTCGTACAGCTCAAGAAGATCACAAGTCAAGCGAAGATTATCCTGAGTAGGGTTTGGATGCAATTGCAGCACCTGCTGTTCCAATTGCTCATTGGCTACAATTTCATCTAGCGTATAAGCATAAGCAACTCCTGCAAAATTGTTGGAGGAAGAGGCACCAACAATCAATTGATTGTTGTGATAGCTAACACCGATCCCAAATTGCGATTCAGGCTCTCCGAATGCAGACAGCAATTTGTCCACCTGAATCCAGTCCGAATCCACTAGCTCAAAGACATAGGCAGCGCCAGTGCCGCTGTCTTGATACCTCGCTCCGACTACTGCGCGATTACCATCGATTGCCACACCGGAACCAAACCAATCTCCTGGTTGCAGATCATCCGCGTATAATCGTGTTTCTTCCTGCCACTCCCCTACATTTCTATATATATACACAGATCCGGTATTTGAATCATTACCATAGCCGCTAAAAATTAGCCGATCTCCACTGCCGCTAATTCGGTAGCCAATATAGGTCCAGTCTTGCACATCGCTCGGAACCAGTTTGGCCATTTGATTCCAGTCACCCTCCTGCCGCTCAAACACATATACCGCGCCGGCCTTTTCCGCTTTCTCACTATCAAATCGTGCTGAAATCGCTGCTATATCTCCATTTAGGTACACTGCTGAGCCAAAGAAATCTCCGCTTTGCAGACCCTCCGGCTCAAATCTGACCGTTTGCTCCCAGGCATCCGAATTGGCAGAATACTCATATAGAAAAGCTGCTCCGGTAGAAAGGCCATCCGCATTATCTTCATTCACTGCACCAATGAGCGCACGATTTCCCTGCACATCTATTTGCCAACCAAATTCCGAATCCGGCTGTGGCTGAGAGATTTTTGAATGCCTTTGCCACATGCTGTTTTCGTCGCTCCGACGATAAAACACTACCGAACCAATTCCATCATTGCCAGGCAAGGCAGCCAGGAGCCAATGCTCTGATACAGCTACCCACATGCCAAAATGATAGCCGCCATCATCTTCCGGAAACATAGGCAGCAGTTGCTGATTATATACCCATTCGGCACCATTATATCTATAATGATACAATGCTCCAGTATTCTCGCCAGCAAGATCCGAACTGTGCGAATTAATCACCAGATCATTGTCATGTATATCAGTAACAAAGCCAAACAGATCTCCTTCCGTCAGGTCGCCTGGTCTAATCAGTGTCGGCTGAGAACAGAGCTCTGAGGCAAAGCAAAAAAGCGTTAAGATCAAAATATATCTCATGAATTTCATTATTAGGGAATGCAAAATTTCAATAGATCTGCGTCGCAAGGGTATAGGCGCAAATCCTTCAACAAGTCGACGAAAGAAGGGGCACAATTAGTGCTGTATGTACTAATGATCCCATTGTACATTCGTTTGCTGCCTATTCGGTTTCAGTTTCGCCGCATTCAAAAGTCCAGCTTGCCGCAATTCTAGTCTCAACCAACTAGCCAAAGCCGTTCTACAAATCCATTGTAAGAACAAACTATGAACTTCAAGCCTACGAAAACGCAAAATTGTTCGTCCAAGCGAACAATTCGACCATTTTATTGTTTATCATAACGAACAAAAACCCAAAATGGAAAAGCTCCGCCTCCGACACGCCAGACTAGTCGACAGAGTCGAAACTAGTTTTCAGCGCTACCTACTCGATCAGTTGCCCTGGAACGAGCGGCTAATCGGCATCAAGGGTGCACGAGGGGTAGGGAAGACCACCCTGCTGCTGCAATACATCAAACTAAACTACGGTCACGATCTTTCAGCACTGTACATCAGTCTGGATGATTTGTTTTTCCAATCGAATCAACTGGTCGACCTAGTTGAGGAGTTTGTCAGCCTCGGTGGTGAGCACCTGTTTATAGACGAAGTACACAAATATGACAACTGGTCTGTCGAGCTCAAATTGATATACGATAGCTACCCCGATCTAAAGGTGGTATTTACCGGTTCTTCCCTACTTGAAATCCTCAATTCCCGAAGTGATTTGAGTAGACGTGCGTTGGTGTACCCACTACAAGGACTCTCTTTTAGGGAGTACCTAAACTTCAGACAAGGTCAGAATTTCCAGGCAATCAAATTAGAAGAATTGCTTGACCAGCATGTACAAATTGCCATCCCGATAACAGGGAGCACAAAAATACTCAAGCATTTTGCCAGCTATCTCAGAATCGGCTATTTCCCCTTCTACAACGAAGACGAACCCATCTACTTCAAGCGACTAGAGGAGATTATAAACTTCATCATAGAGCTAGAGATTCCACAATTAAGAAGCACACAGCTGTCTCTCAGCAACAAAGTAAAACAGATCGTATATATCGTAAGTCAATCAGTGCCATTCCAGCCAAATGTAAGTGCATTAGCCTCCAAGATAAAAGTGAACAGAAAGACACTATTGGAGCACCTACACTATCTAGATGATGCCTCAGTATTCCGATCTCTACATCGCGAAAATCGAGGAGTCTCCCTACTACAAAAACCAAAGAAGCTTTACCTGGAAAACCCAAACTATCTCTATGCCCTCCATGCCACGACACCCGAAGTTGGCACCGTCCGTGAGACCTTCTTCTTGAATCAACTTTCACAGCGCCACACGATAACCTACCCCTCCACAGGAGATTTTCTAATCGACCAACAGTATCTCTTTGAAGTTGGCGGAAAGCGAAAAACACGCAAGCAAATACCTAAAAGCGATAACACCTTTGTCGCCGCCGATCAAATAGAAATCGGCAATGGCCATAAGATTCCTTTGTGGCTCTTCGGCTTCTTGTATTAAAAGCAAGGCAAGCCCTAAGCAATCCAATATTCTAAATCTATAAGGAGCGAAACCAATCCCATCGCGTTACCCGTCTCCCCGCTGTCCGCTCCAATGCAGGCACCATACAGGGCTTCGCTGCAGCGGCATTGTCGTCTCCTAAGGGAGCCGCCACTGCCGCGCGCTCAGACCCCTGTCTGGCACCTGCATTTCCACTTCCATCGGGGCTAGTTTGAAACTACTTGGCACGTTGTCAAGATGAAATAGAAAATGTACAAATTAGGCATTTATGCCTGATATCCAGCCCAGAAAAGGCACTTACATATAACAATTATTAAATTCACAGAGCATGTATAATCATGACTCTATGGCACTAAAAATATGCAGCAAGGTATCTCCATTGATAGCAGGAAAATGGCTACGAAGTTTTGCCAAAAGTATTTTGGTGCCACCAAATATGCCTCAAAAATCACTATTGGAAAGGAAGGCCTACATCATAAGCGAGAGTAGAAGGCTCGAAGCATTTCATACAATTACAGATACCGATAAAGCCATAACTCACAATTGGCAGCTAGCAATCGTTTCTGCGCTGCAGTCTTTGATTGCAAAATCAATTCTCAAATATCGATGGACAAAAGATGATAAAGAGCTGCAAGACTACAAGGCTGAAATGTTCCTTCCATTCGAATTTGTCATCGAAGATGCAACAAACATAAGCGAGATACAGTCCAACGAACTCAAGCCTAGCACTACACCGCCATTCCTCTATATCAAACGAATGATTCTGGATTGGCTAATCAAAATTGGCTACGACAAAAAGTCAGCCTTCATTCACGCCTCACGATTTGACAGCTACTTCCTGAAGGAGTTTTCTGCGGAAAGACCCAGATCAGATATTTCTCAGGAACAGCAATTCCACCTACAAGCCGGGCATCGCTTTCCCTTAGAACACAGCGAATATCTACTACTCAAAGTAATTGACGACTATGCTTTGATCAACCGATTTCTGAAAGAGGGAGATACATCAAAACCTCAATTGCGATCAGGAGCAATCATCAAGACAGGCAAAGGCAATTTCATCCTGCACGAGCGCAGTGGCATGTGCAAACACTTTGCCCTAACAGATCTCGAATCCCTCCAAAGATACCTGGTGTTCGACTATATCGCAATGGCCAAATCGCAGTTACTAAAACCCATACGAGTACAAGATGTAATACTCGACTACATCGAAGAATTCCTACCATTGATCCAGGCAAAGCCCACGTTAACAGACCTGAGTGTATACAGCTTCCTATTGCAGGTTTACGAACGATATCGGCACCCCTTGAAGTTTCGGTCCATGCATTTTCTTATCGCACCACCGCCCGGAGTGACGTCCCCGTCGCGCCGACCGCTTGGCTAGTTGTAAGCCTCTATTGTGGCGGACAAGTTCATTGCATATCAAGACGAATAA